>NZ_BAAAMB010000007.1:0-98116 GCF_039528855.1 Brevibacterium sanguinis
TGAACCCAGCCGCTACACTGGCGGCATAAACCCGGAGGTCAACCAAACCTTCAGCGGACCCGGACGTCCCCGCGTGAGGCGTTTGCGCAGACTGCCCCTCACCTTGCCCTGACGCCTCGACTCCAGGTCGTTCTGGACAGATTTTCGGCTGAATGATCTGTCCAGAATGACCTGAAGTCAGTGGGCGGCGGAGGGTCAACGGAAGGTCCGCGATTCTCCGGACGCAGAGTGTCGAATCGCGATGGAAGAATCGACACTCTGCGTCCGGGAGATCAGCTCAGGCGCGAGAGGCGCCGACGCTGAGTCGTCCCCGCCGCCCTCCAGCGACCACCAGGCGCGACCCGCCCGACCGCGTCACAGCCTTTCGACCTCGACGAAGATGACCGCCTCGTCGCTGCCCGGGTTGGAGACCTCATGTTCGGTACCGGCGGCACGCGTATAGGCGACGCCGGCTTCGAGCTCCGCTGTGAGCTCGGTGCCGTCGGCATTGCGCACGTGCATCGAGTCGGTGACCATGGGCACGACAACGTACTCGTGTTCGTGCCGGTGCATCGGGATGATCCCGCCGGGCTCGATCGTCCACTTCGTCACCCGGAACACTCCGTTGTCGAGCTGCACCTCCCCGGTCGCCCCGGTGTCCGCTGCTGCGTCATCTGTGCTCATCGTCCCGACTCCTTCGTTGGTGGTGCGCGCCAGAGGGCTGGACCACAGCGATGTCTCAGCGGGAACTGCTCCGGTAGAGCCTGCGGCCATCCGCCCACCCTAAGCCGACTGCTGCGGCGACGGCTAGCATGTGCACTATGCGATACCCCATGGCTGACATCGCCGAGGTCGACGACGACATCCGCGAGCACATCCTTGCCGTGTCCGAGAAGACGGGATTCGTCCCCAACGTCTTCCTCTCACTGGCCCGTCGCCCCGACGAGTTCCGCGCGTTCTTCGCCTACTACGACGCCCTCATGGAGAAGGAGACGGGGAACCTCACGAAGGCCGATCGCGAGATGATCGTGACAGCCACCTCGGCGGCCAATCACTGTCTCTACTGCGTCGTCGCCCATGGTGCGGTGCTGCGGATCTACGCGAAGGACCCGTTCGTCGCCGACCAGGTCGCCGTCGACTACGCCCACGCAGACATCACCGACCGGCAGAAGGCGATGCTCGACTTCGCGATGACGGTTGCGCAGGCGCCGTGGACGATCACCGAGGAGGACCACGCCGCCTTGGCCGCCCACGGTTTCGACGCGGAGGACGCGTGGGACATCGCCGCGATCACCGGCTTCTTCGGTCTGTCGAACCGGATGGCCCACATCGCCGGCATGCGCCCGAACCCCGAATTCCACCTCATGGGCCGGACCCCGCGGGAGAAGGGGAGCACCGAGGCGACGGCCGCCTTCGACACGGCCGGTTCGAGGGAGCCGGCGGACACGGATGCTCCCGCACCGACCGAGACAGCGCGTCAGCCCAGCGAATCGACTGCCACCCGTCCGCCGACGACCCCGACCCCGAAGGAAGCGAACCGACGATGACCATCGACCACACGCCGAGCCTCCACGTCTCCGAACGCGCCGGCCGCGTCCGTCCCTTCGCTGCGATGAACATCGTCGCCAAGGTCCAGCAGATGCAGCGGGAGGGACGCGACGCGATCGCGATGTGCCTCGGCGAACCGACACAGGGAGCCCCGAGCCCGGTCAAACGGCGGGCGGCCGAGGCGCTGACCGACGGCACGAACCTCGGCTACTCGGCGATCTTCGGCATCCCCGACCTGAGGGAGGCGATCGCCGGCCACTACCAGGACTGGTACGGCGTCGACATCCCGATCGAGCGGATCCAGGTGACGACGGGATCCTCCGGCGCCTTCCAGACGGTGTTCCTCACGTGCTTCGACGTCGGTGACAGGGTGGCCGTGGCCCGCCCCGGCTACGGCGCGTACAAGAACATCCTCGCCGCCCTCGGCGCTGACATCGTCGAACTCGACTGCGGTGCCGACCACGGCTACCAGCCGACCGTCGACCTCCTCGAACAGGCCCACGCCGAGGCGCCGCTGGCCGGCCTCATGCTCGCCTCGCCCGCGAATCCGACGGGGACGATGATCGGGGCCGACCACCTCGGCGAGCTCATCAGCTGGTGCCGCGACCACGACGTCCAGGTGATCTCCGACGAGATCTACCACGGCATCAGCTACATCGGCACGCCCGGCGAGACCGCACTCGCCCACGACGACGAGGCGATCGTCATCTCCTCGTTCTCGAAGTACTGGGCAATGACAGGGTGGCGGCTGGGCTGGGCGATCCTGCCCGAGCGCCTCGTCACGGCCGCGACGAACGTCACCGGCAACCTCGCCCTGTGCGCTCCGGCCCCCGCCCAGTACGCCGCCCTGGCCGCTTTCGACCCCGAGTCCTATGCCGAGTGCGAGGCCGCTGTCGCCTCGTTCGCCCGCGCCCGGGACCACGTCCTCGCCGCGACCGATGACCTCGGGTTCACCGATATGGCCCCGCCCGACGGCGCGTTCTACATGTATGCGCGCATCGACGACATCCTCGCCCGCTCGGACGGCCGGTTCGCGACGGCGACCGACTGGTGCGAGGACATCCTCCAGGCCACGGGCGTCGCCTTCGCCCCGGGTGACGACTTCGATTCCGTGGACGGATGGCGATCCGTGCGCCTGTCCCTGGCCGTCGGTGCCGACCGGACCGCAGAGGCGCTCGACCGGGTCCTCGACCACCTCAGCTGAGGGTCGGCGCGGGCCCTGCGGGTCCGGGTGAGGGCTCAGGTCTCACGCGACCGGACAGCAGCTCAGTGCTCGTGGCCCTCGACGGTGTGGGCGATGGCGTCGAGGATGATGTGGGCGACGTGGTCGTCCTTGAGCGAGTAGTACGCCTCCCGGCCGACGCGGTTGACCCCGACGAGGTGGAGCCCGCGGAGGAACTTGAGGTGCTGGGACACGAGCGGCTGCGACAGCCCCGTCGAGTCGACGATGTGCGTCACCGTCGCCTCGCCGTGCGCGAGGACGAGGAGCATCTTCAGCCGGGACGGAGTCGCGAGCGCCTTGAAGAGATCGGCGGTCTCGGAGATCGCCTCGAGGTTGCCCTCGGGATCGCGCAGCAGGGCCTCGACGTCGGCGTTGACCGGGACGGAATCAGAGGAGGCAGCCATGGACTGAGATTACCGCAACAGCTGTGCGGTCCCTCAACCGAGGCGACGCTCGCCGAGGCGGTCGTCCCCGCAGCGCCACCGGCACGGTCCAGCTCGGCGAGGAGGTCGTCCCCGCCGCTCCGCCGGCCATGCCCAGCTCGCCGAGGTGGTCGTCCGACCCGTCACCCGTTCCCATCGTCCTCGGCGTCGGGATCCTCCGGTCGGCGAGGGGAAGGGGTGTCTCCCGTGATGCGCGTGCCGTCGGCTGCCGTCAGCGTGGAGAGCGGGCCCGCCGCTGCGAGGACGCGCGCACTCCGCACAACGGTGCCGATGAGTGTCGCGGCATCGAGGCACCGCATCGGCAGCCGGTCATGCGGGGGACAGGCGAGTCGCCCGATCGTGAAGATGACGACCGTGACCCCGAGGACGATGACGGCGATCATGAGCGCAGCCTCGTGCGCACCGTGAGTGCGGCACTGGCGATGACCGCGGTGCCGCAGAGGATCGTCGGCACGTCGAGGTGCTCGCCGAGGAGAAGGGCCGCCCACGCGATCGACATGACCGGCTGGACGAGTTGGATCTGGGAGACCTGCGCCATCGGGCCGATCGCCAGCCCTCGGTACCACGCGAAGAAGCCGAGGAACATGCTGATCACGCACAGGTAGGCGAATGATGCCCACTGCCCGACGGTGCCGGTGGGCGGCTGTGCGACGATCGCAATGATCGTCAGGGTGAGTGTCACCGGGGCCGAGAGGACGAGTGCCCACGAGATCGTCTGCCAGGCCCCGAGTTCACGTGCGAGCACACCGCCTTCGGCGTAGCCGATCGCTGCGGCGCAGACGGCGGCGAAGAGGAGGAGATCGGCGGGCTGGATGCCGCCGAGACCCGCGCCCTGAACGACTGCGAAGACGACGGCGAGGACGGCGCTCAGGCCTGCCAGCATCCAGAACAGCGGGCTCGTCCGCTCCTTCGTGCGCAGCACAGCCGCAGCGGCCGTGGCGGCGGGCAGCAGGGCGATGACGACCGCACCGTGGCTGGCCGGTGTCTGGGTGAGCGCATAGGAGGTGAGGAGGGGGAAGCCGAGGACGACGCCTCCGGCGACGACGAGCAGACGCAGGCCCTGGGACACGCCCGGTCGGGGGAGCGTCGGCACCTGCGCTGGCCACGCTCCCGACCCGTCGGCGGCGGACGTTTCGGAGCGGTGTGCGCGGATCGATGAGTCGCCTCGGCGGGTTCGCCTCCAGGCGATGAGGAGGAGCAGGCCGGCGAGAACGGAGGCGACGGCGGCGCGACCGGCACCGATGAACAGCGGGGACAGGGTCCCGGGTTCCGCGGCAATGCGGGTGAGCGGCACGGTGAAGGAGAACGCGGTGACGCCGAGCAGGCCCCACAGGAGTCCCGGCCCCGCAGACCCGGTGTGTAGCGGTTGGTCGCTGAGATCAGTAGCGCTATTATTGTCCTTCATGCAACACGATAGCAGTTCGCGGATCGCCGCGGAACTCTCCCGGTGGGTCGCTGACGCCTCAGCCGGTGATCGGCTGCCGTCGTCGCGGGAGCTTGTCCGGCAGTACGAGGCCTCGCCCGTGACGGTGCAGAAGGCGCTGGCGAGCCTCGCCCGCCGAGGCCTCGTCGAGTCGCGACCGGGCGTGGGAACGTTCGTGCGCGGTCACCGATCGTTCGCGGCACCGGACCTCAGCTGGCAGACGGGGACGCTCGGACCGCGGGACTATGTCCCGGCCACTGCCGCACCGCTGCGGGACTCGAGCCAGGACCAGTTCGCCCTCAACGACGGCTATCCGGAGGCGGGTCTGCTGCCGCGCACTCTCGTCCGCGCCGCCTTCGGTCGCGCGTCGCGGTCGGAGGACGCTCTGCGCCGGGGCCCGTCTGCGGGGCTGCCCGACCTGCAGGCCTGGTTCGCCGCGGAGGTCTCGGACAACGGCGCCGCCTCACCGCCGAGTGCCGCGGACGTGACGATCGTGCCCGGCAGCCAGACCGGGCTCGGGTCGATCCTGCGGTCGCTCGTCGGGGCCGGAGGCCCGCTCGTCGTCGAATCGCCCACCTATTGGGGACTCATCACCGCAGCCCGCCGGTCCGGTGTCACTCTCGTGCCGGTGCCGACGGGACCGAGCGGACCCGACCCGGAGGTCGTCGCCGAGGCACTCGAGCGGACGGGCGCCACCGCGTTCTACGCCCAGCCGAACTTCACGAATCCGACCGGCGTCCAGTGGTCGCCGGAACTGCGGGCACGCGTCCTCGAGGTCGTCGCCGACCGCCGGGCGTTCCTCATCGAGGACGACTGGGCCCACGACTTCGGGATCGATGCGGCGTCGGTCCCGCTCATCGGCGATGACGCGAACGGCCACATCGTCTACGTGCGGTCGCTGACGAAGAGCGTGTCCCCGGCAGTGCGGGTGGCCGCCGTCATCGCACGCGGCCCCGCACGCGATCGCATCCGCGCCGATGTGCAGGCCGAATCGATGTACGTCAGTCCGCTCCTCCAGGCCGCCGCCCTCGATGTCGTCACCCGCCCGGCGTGGCGCACGCATGTCCGCGACCTCGGCCGCCGCCTCGGTGAGCGGCGGGATGCGCTGCTCGCGGCCATCCGCACCGAAGCGGACCGGATCGCGGTCGACCATGTGCCGCAGGGTGGGCTGAATGTCTGGGGCCGACTGCCGGAGGGAAGCGATGTGGGATCATTCGTCGCCGAGGCGGCCGCGCGCGGTGTGCTCGTCACCGGCGGCACCGAGCTCTTCCCCGCCGAGGCCTCGGCGCCCTACGTCAGGCTCAACTTCGCCGGCCCGAATCCGGAAGGCTACCGCGAGGCGATGGGCCGCCTCGGCGAGGTTCTTGGTCGGGACTGAGCGGCCCCGGATGGACGACAGGTCGGGACGTGCGACAGTCAGGGCGCGGACTCTGCCGGGGGTCTGCGTCTCAGCGCCGTGCGGCTGCGAAGAGCTCGGTGCGGTAGGGCACCGCGACGATGCCGTCGACGGAGCAGTCGTCTGCGAGAGTGCGAACGTCGGCGAGGAAGCTCGGGCCCTGGGCGGCAACGGCGCGTTGGGCCTGAGTTGAGCTCGCCGACATGCCGACGAAGTCGTCGACCGTCATCGTCCGCTCCCAGTCTGAGACGGTGGTGACGACGTCAGGGAGCGCGATGTCGAGACCTGAAGCGAGTTCGCCTGCGATGTCGATGGTGCGGTAGTCGCGCGTGTATCCGGGGCTGTGTGCTTCGAGCAGGCCCTCGTAGGCGTCGAGGAACGCGCTCGCGGCGTGATTGCGGTTGTTCTGGATGATGACGACCCGACCTCCGGGCCGCAGCGCACCCTGCGCGGCATGGAGAAATGCCGGCCGGTCGAACCACTGGTAGGCCTGCGCTGCCATGACGACGTCGACATCGGCAAGCGCGGGAAGGTGGTCCTCCCCGCGTCCCTGCAGCCAGGTCACCATGGGAAACTTCCGTCGTCCGGCCTCGATCATGTCTCCCGACGGTTCGATGGCGACGACGTCGGGAGCGGTCAGCGTGGGCAGAGCCCACTCCAAGCCGATTCCCGAGCCGGAGCCCACGTCAACGAGCCGCGCACCCTCCCGCAGGCCGTCGAATGCCACCTCGGCGAGGTCGGCCGGGTAGCGAGGGCGGTGCTTGTCATAGTCGTCGGCGAGGCCGTCGAATTTCGCGCGCTCGGGCATGGTGCTCCTGAGGGGTCCACGGTGACTGGGTCACTGTGAACCCTACAGGGCCGCCTCGGCGAGGTTCTTGGTCGGGACTGACCGGCCCCGGAACCGTGACGGTCAGGGTGAAGAGCGCCTATGCCTCGCCCTGTTCGGCCGTGCCGATGGCGTCGGGAAGGTCATCGAGCAGCCATGGGTAGCTCAGGGGCGAGAGGTTCGTCAGGGCGGTGAACTCATCGTCGTCGAGGATCGCGTAGTGCTTGCCGCGGATGACCTTGACCTCGCGATAGAACGGGTCGGCGAGGTCGGCCTTGTCGAACAGGCCCTCGCCCGTATCGGGGAAGTGGATGAAGAGGACATCGGCGTCGAGGCGGTCGACCTGGGACTTCTTCACCTCGTGCTCATCCGCGGTGTACTCCTTCGCCGAGGTGGACGGCAGCAGCCCGAGACCGGTGAAGAAGCTGTCGTCGCTGCCGTCGTAGGAGAGGTAGTCGACCGAGGACTTCTCGACGTTCGCGAACGTGTAGGTGGTGTCCTCGAACTCGAGGTGGCTTGCGGCGATGTCCTCGGCGGTCGCGGCGATGCCATCGACGACCGTCTTCGCCTCATCCGCCCGGTCGAGAGCCGTGGCGACGGCGGCGGTACGATCGGTCCATGTGGCATCCGGCGCCGAGGCGACGACGGGGGCGATCTGCGACAGCGCGTCGTAGTCCGCCTCGGCGGAGTCGAGGCCGGTGGCGAGGATGACGTCGGGAGCGGCCTTCTTCAGGGCGTCGAGGTCGGGCCCGTCGGCGGCGTTGTAGGTGGCCGGGGCGTCGAGCCCCTTGTCCGTGAGCGCAGCGGCAGCCCAGGGGGAGAGGCCGCCGTCGACCGCGGTGTCGGCGGCCGGCGCGAGGACGGGATCGACGCCGAGGGACAGAGCGATGTCGAGGTCGACGGGGCTGGTCACGGCGACCGTCGTCGGCTGCTCGGCGATCTCGGCGGTGCCGTAGGGCGAATCGATCGTCTGCGGATAGCTGCCGCGGGCCTGGTCATCGGCGGGGCCGGGCAGGATCGAGCAGCCGCTGACGAGCAGGGCTGCGATGGTGGCAGAGGCGATGGCGGGGAATGCGGTGCTGAGTTTCACCCGGCCAGTGTAGTCAGGGCAGCGCTTCGACGTCCGTCTGGGTGCCGATGAGGTCGTCGGCGAGGGTCTCCCACTGGCCGTACGCATCCGGGTAGGCCGACCGCTGCACGGCCTGTGCCGCCTCGGTGGGCGTCATCCGATGCCAGTTCTCGATCTGGTCGAGGCCCGGGTTGTGGACCTCGGGATTGATGCCGTAGAACGACTTCGTCGCGAAGACGCGGTCGGTGAGTTCGCTCGGCTCGCCCCAGCCCTGTGAGGGCCGCTGCTGGAAGAGCCCGACGGAATCGCGGTCGCCGTAGTCGATGTTGCGCAGCGAGGACTCCTGGAGCGCGGTCATGAGTGCGATCCGGATCGCCTCGTCGTCGAAGCCGCCGCCGCGACCGACGGCGATGATGAGGCGGGCATTGTCGATCTGCTGCTGGTTGAGCTGCTGGACGGAGGACATCTGCATCTGCCTGATGGTCGTCGAGCCGAAGGACACGGGCGCGTTGATGATGACGACAGCGGCGATCGCCAGCGCCGCCGCTGCTGCTCCGAGGCCGATCAGGGCACCGACGAGCGGGGACCGGCGTCCCTTGCGGTGTCGAGTCTGTCGAGGCATGAATATAACGATAATGCAACAAACTTAAGGGCCAATGTGACCACGCCGTGGTTTTTGTCACAGGAAGGTCACGAAACCCTCGATGCGGGAGTGATCTCAGCGGCGCACGGGTGGGTGTCGTTCGGATCGGCGGCGCACGGGCTGGCGGAGGATCGTACGCAGTCGCTCCGGCGCCGTCCGCCGAAAGTCGCTGAGGTAGATCTCATGATGCTTGCCGGTCATCGTCAGGCCGGCGTCGGGGATGACCTCGTCGTGGAGGCGGGCGAGCACCTCGGCCTCGGCGTCGAAGGGCCCGATGTGGAGCGTCTGGACGCACGTCCCCTCGTCGAGGGTCTCGAACCGGACGTCGCGCAGTCGCGGGGGAGCGCTCTTCCGCTCGACCGCCTCGGCGACCTCTTCGACCTGCGGGCGATCGAGCCAGTCGGGAACGAGGAGCATGAGGGTGAAGTCCCACGCGGACTTGTCCCGGGCCGTGGTGAAGGCGCTCATGTCCGCGGCCCACCACAGTCCCTCGAGCGGGGGGACGATGTAGTCGCGGCCGAGCTCGCGCTTGCTGAAGAACTTCAGCGCATACGCCAGCGGGTAGAGGGATTCGACCGCCGAGGTGAACTCGGGCGAGCTGTTCGGGTCGCCGTGGCCGGTGATCATGAGGTAGGCCCGCGGCGGCACCTCGATGACGTCGAATTCGCCGTGGCGGGCGCGATAGCTCGGCAGGGTCTTCTTGAGATCGATCTTGTCCACGGGCTGCTCCTGTGCGGAAGTGCGGGCGACCGTCTGAGGCGGAGATGGTGGGGCGATGCCCTCTGATTCTAAGCCGGGGTCGACATCGGGCGGCGCACTGCGGTCGCGCCGGAGCTTGACCTTGACACGCTGTCAGGGTCTTGAGTGGGGAGTGAAGGAGGTGGATGACATGACCAGACAACCGACCCATCCACAGCTCACCCGGGCGCTGCGCTCGGGCCCTGCGCAGCAGCGACTGCAGGCCGCGCTCGCCATCGGCACCGAGGCGGACGACTGCTTCCTCGACGTCCTCCTCGAACGCAGTCGCATCGAGCCCGACTTCTTCGTCCGCGACATGCTCACGTGGGCCCTGACGCGCCTGTCGCCCCACCTCGTCGTCGCCCGGCTCATCGCCGAACTCGAGTCGGAGACCCCGCAGGCCCGGAGCCAGGCCCTGCACACGCTGTCGAAGATCGGGGACCGCCGTGCCTGGGCGGCGATGGATCCGGCCGTCATCGGTGTCGATCTCATCGCTCATCCCGACGCCGTGGTGGCCCGCAGTGCATGGAGGTCCGCGGTTGCGCTGGTGCCGGGTGAGAGTCGGCACGAGCTCGCATCGTTCCTGGTCACGCAGTTGGGGCGCGGTGATGTCGAGATGCAGAAGAGCCTGAGCAGGGCGCTGGTGTCCCTGGGCGAGGATGTCGTGTCAGTGGTGGATGGCAGTGTGGAGGCAGAGGAAGAAACAGTGCGGGCACACGCTCTGGCGACGGTCGAGATGTTCCATGACCCCGACGCCGGTTTCGCTCACGCCTTGAACGAGGCCAAGCGGGTGGTCGCACTGGGGTCCGAGGCGTCGGCATAGACCGGTTTTGGGAAGGGTCGGTCACCTGCGGGCGATACTGTGTGGGGCAAGCACGGTGTCGCCCGCGGTGCCGGCGGCTCGGACTCCTTCCTCATGAGCCCGGCGGCCGCGAGCCCGTGTCTGAGGGGAAAGCGAGGTGCGGATGCGCATCGGTGAGGTGTCCCGGAGGTCGGGAGTGAGCGCTCGCATGCTCAGACACTACGAATCGCTCGGACTGCTCGCCCCGAGTGAGCGGACGTCGAGCGGCTACCGCGACTACTCCGCTGCCGACATCGGCCGCATCTTCCACATCGAGGGACTGCGGAAGCTGGGGATGTCGCTGTCCGACGTCGGCACAGTCCTCGACGATCCCTCGTTCGGCGCCGGAGAGCTCGTCACCCGGCTCATCGCGGCGACGCGGTCCCGGATCGCCGCGGAGCAGGCCCTCCTCGACCATCTCGAGCGGATCGACCGGGTCGGTCTCACCGATGGCGACGGTCTGCTGGCGGCGATCGACCTCATGCGCTCGCTCGAATCCCGTGATGCCATCCAGCGCCACAAGGCCGCGCTCGGCGTCGGGGTCGACGGGGGAGCGCCCGTCGAGACCCTGGTCGCGGCGGTCCTCGACGAGTCCGTGCTCAATGTCGCCGGAGCCATGCGATGGGCGCTCGCGCAGTCGGGTCCCGAGGCCGTCCCGCACCTCATCGGCGGTCTCGACTCAGCCGATCCTGCCGTGCGGCGCAACGCCGTCCGCGCGCTCGACGAGATCGCGAGGACCACCTCGGCGGACGACCTCGGCACGGTCATCGCCGATGACCTCGTTGCGGCACTGCGCTCCGGCCTGGGCGACGACGACTCGCAGGTGAGGACTCTCGCGACTCTCGCCCTGGGCCGGCAGCGCGACCCGATCGTCGCGTCCGCGCTCATGGACATGGCGATGGGCGGCGACACCGACGTCGAGGCGGCCGAACTCCTCGGCGGCTACTACGGCGAGGACAGCCACGACTCGCGGAGCGCGCCGGGCTCGGTGACCGGTTGGATCCTCGTCGAGCTGCATGAGCGCAGCGAATCCCACGACCCGCATGAGCGCTTCCAGGTCCTCCAAGTGCTCCTCGAGATCCCGGGGCCGCTCAGCGACGGCCTCATCGCGCGCTTGAGCGAGGACATCGACCCGCGCATCGCGGCGACAGCCGCAGCGGGTCTGCGCCGGCGTCGCACACAGTGAGGTCGAGTGAGCCGGGCGGTCGGGATCGCACACAGCGGCAGCGAACAGCGCGCCGACCGGCTGCGGGACGCACAGCGGGACGGCGAGTCACCTCGGCGTCATTTGTATGCTGCCTTGTCTCCCGCAACGGCCATGCGCTCACTACAATTGGCCCATGACGTCACACACCGCGGCACCGGATCCCACGCCCGGAACCCCCGACAGCAATGATCGGGGCAGGCGTCGGCAGGCGTTCACCTTCCGCCGCACCCGGCACACCGTCACCGGCGTCCTCGACTACTTCTTCTTCCTCTTCGGCGGCGCCGCCTCGACGTTCCTCGCCATCCTCATCCTCATCAAGGGCTTCACCCTGGGATGGTGGCAGCTGCTCACCCTGCTCGTCTTCTGGGTCGTCATCTCCTACCTCACCCTGCCCCGGCTGCACCGGATCCTCACGCAGATCTACGTCCCCAACTACTTCATCGGGCGGGCGCGGACGTCCGACGGACTGCTCGGCGACCCCGTCAATCTCGCGTTCAAGGGGGAGGAGGCGCAGATCCATCACGCGATGAAAGCGGCCGGGTGGACCCTCGCCGACGAGATCACCGCCGCCTCGACGTGGGGCATCATCAAGTCGACGCTGACGAAGAAGAGCTATCCGGAGGCCCCGGTCTCCCCTCTGCTCCTCTTCGGCCGGAGGCAGGACTTCGCCTATCAGCAGGAGGTCGACGGCGATCCGGGTCAGCGGCACCACGTCCGCTTCTGGAAGACGCCCAAGGGGTGGCTGCTGCCCGGCGGATACGAGGTCGGCTGGCTCGCCGCGGGCACGTATGACAAGAGCGTCGGTCTCTCGCTCTTCACCCTGCAGATCACCCACAAGATCGAAGAGAACACCGACGTCGAACGCGACTACATCGTCAAGACCGTGACCGAGGCCGAACCGTCGGTGACCGTCGACGTCATCAAGGACTTCTCCACCGGATACCACTCGCGCAACGGCGGCGGCGACGCGATCATCACCGACGGCAATCTGCCCATCCTCGATGTCGACAGCGTCACGACCGATTCCTCCGACTACCCCGATCGGCTCGATCTCGCGCTCGACGCCACGCAGATCTACAACCAGTCGCACACGGTCTCCGACGTCGCCCGGACGCTGTGGAGCAAGCGCCCGCTGCAGACCCTCATCGGCGCCGCCCTCGTCCTCGTGCTCCTCATCTTCCAGGCCTGGGACGTCGCGAGCACCTTCACCGACTGGGGGAGCGTGCGCGCAGCGGTCGCCAGCGTCGAGGGCGATGCCGGCGGACTCTCCGACGAGGAGGTCGCCCGGATCGTCGCCGGCATCCTCATCGGGATCAGCCTGCTCATCGGCATCATCCAGGTCATCGCGAGCATCGCCGTCTTCCGCGGCAGCAACCGTGCCCGGCTGTGGATCCTCGCGCTGTCGACGTTCTCCGTCATCGTCTCGATGACGAACTTCTTCACCGGCGACAGCGACGTCGAGACGAACTTCTACTCGCTCATGACGATCGCCCTGCAGGTCGGTGTCCTGCTCACGCTCTCCAGCGACTCCTCACGTCTCTTCACCCGCTTCAGCACCGAGGCGGCCAGAGCCGACCGGCAGGACCGCGCGATCGAGGACTGAGGTGACGCCGCGTCCGAGGTCTGAGGTGACGCCGCGGAGTAGTCTGAAAGCGGCTGCCGCAGCGGCAGACTCAACGACGAGAGGACGCCCATGACCGATTCCCCGACACCCGCCGACGACTCCGTCTTCGACACGATCGACCCCGCGCTCAAGGTCGTCACCGCAGAGATCACCATCGACGCCCCCGTGGCCGAGGTCTTCGAACTCATCGCCGATCCCGCCCAGCAGCCGGAATGGGACGGCAACGACAACCTCGGCGAGGCGGCGCCCGGCCAGCGCATCACCGGCACCGGGGGCACGTTCATCACGACGCTGACGAAGGGCGTCGATCGGGAGAACCACGTCGTCGACTTCGAGGAGGGGCGGCGGATCGCGTGGAAGCCCGCCGAGGTGGGTCAGCCGATGCTCGGGCATGTCTGGAGATGGGAGCTCGAACCGGCAGGGGAGGGGGCGGTGCTCGTGCGCCATACCTACGACTGGACGGAGCTGCGCGACCCGCAGCGGCTGCCGCGGGCGCAGTCGACGACGGCGGACAGCCTGCGTGCCTCGCTCGAGAGGCTCAAGGCCCTCGCCGAGGCGTGACCGGGCTGGGGTGCTCGCTGAGCCGTGAGCTCGCCTGGCCGAGGCGATCCTATTTCGGCCAGGCGTCGGCGAGGCGGGTGAGGAGGTTCGCGAGAGTCTCCTTCTCCTCGTCGGTGAACGAGTCGAGGGCGACATCGACGCTGGCCTTCTGCGCGCCGAGGAAGCGGTTCGTGATCGCCCGGCCCTTGTCGGTGAGCGCGATGAGCGTGCGCCTGGCGTCGTCGGGATCGGCCTCCCTGCGCAGGAGGTCGAGTTCGACGCCCTGCGCGACGAGGCGCGAAGCGCGAGGCTGATCGACGCCGATCGCCTCGCCGAGAGCGCTGACGCCGATCGCATGCCCCACCTGGGCGAGTGCGATGAGCAGACGCAGCTGGGCGCGTCCGCCGAGGCGACCTCCCAGGCGGCGTGCCCACTCCCGCCACTCGTCGCGTCCGACGGTCTCCCCGTGACTGTGGCCGTCCGTGTCGGTGAAGTGGCTGCCGAATGGTCCGTCCTTGCCGAAGGGGCCGCTGTCACCGAACGGACCGCCGTCGCCGAAGGGGCCGTTCTCGCCGAAGAGCCCGTCCTTGCCGAACGGTCCGCCGTGCTGTCGGCCGTGGCGGCCCCCGGGACCTCCCGAGCGTCCGCCGGGTCCGCCGGGTCCCGCGAATCCGCGGAAGCCGCGCCTCCACTGGAGCTTGGTGAGCGCCTCGGCGATCTTGTCGGTGGTGTCCATGCCTCGATTTTACATGTCCCTTGACATGCTTTGGGAATACATGTGACTATACATATACATGTCAGATAACAAGTAAAGGAGATGACATGTCCACCCCACACAACTTTGACAATGACAATGACCGTGACGACCGCAGTGACGACCGCCGCGACGCCGACGGCACCGAGGCGGCGGGCACCGACCGTGACAACCGCAGCGAGACCGACGGCACCGAGGCTGCGGGCACTGACCGTGCGCGTGGTGAGGCCGACTCGTCCGGAGCGAACGCTGCCGAGCCCGTTGAGGCGAACGTCGTCGACGGCACGGGCGTCGACGGTACAGATGTCGACAGCACAGGCACAGACGCCGGCGACCGGCCCATCGACCATGAGGTGAGCGACGATGCGCCGCAGCTCGCCGATCTTCTTCGTCAGGTCGGCAGAACCCTGCGTCGGGACTTCTTCTCGGCGATGGACGATGCCGACATCGATCCGCGCGAGGTCGCGGATCTGCGGCGGCGAGCGCGCCGCAATCGGCGCACTGACGACGTCGTGGCCGGTGATGCCTGGCTCGATGATGCCGCGGAGGACGAGTCCGCTGATGAGGCCACCCGTGAAGCCGAGATCCGTGCCCAGGTCCGCGCGCTGCGTGACCGTGTCAATGCGCGCGTCGAGGAGGTTCTCAGTGATGACGAGGTCGCAGCCATGATCGCGACGCTGACGAAGATCGTCGACGAACTCCGTCCCGACGAGGAGGACATCCGCGAGGTCCGCGACCGCATGCGCGAGTTCGCCCGCCGCCGAGGTTTCGACTCCTCGCGCGGCTTCGACCCCTCACGGGGCTTCGGGCCGAGCCGCGGTTTCGGCGGCCACGGTCGGCGCAGCCGTGGAGGCCACGACGGGTTCGGACCCGGTGCGGACCGCAGCCGTTCGGGTGACCGTAGCGGACCGCGCGGACGCGGACGCTCCGATTCCGGCTGCGGCCCCGACGTCGACTGGGACCCCCGCGAGTTCTTCGCGCAGTTCGTCCGCGGCGCGCGAGGCGATCGCGGTCGAGGACGCGACGATGCCTACGAGCGGGGATTCGCCGACGGTTTCGAGAAGGGCTTCGAGGCCGGCAAGCGTCGCGACGACTGACCTCGCCGAGCCACCGACAGCCCCGGCGCCTTCCATCAGCTGCGGCGCAGCACGGCCTCGAGGTCGTCGAGCACGGTGCGGTCCTCGATCGTCGAGGGCACCGCGGGGTTCTCGGCGCCGTCGGCCATCTCGCGCATCGTCTTGCGCAGGATCTTGCCCGACCTGGTCTTCGGCAGCGCAGAGACGATGTCGACCTCGCGGAATGCGGCAACCGGCCCGATCTCCCGGCGCACCATCGCGACGAGCTCGTCTTTGATCGCCTCCGCATCGACCGCCTCGGCGGAATCACCGAGGACGACGAGCGCCCGCGGACTCTGCCCCTTCGTGTCATCGTGGACGCCGATGACCGCCGCCTCGGTGACGGCCGGGTGGGAGGCGATGACGGCCTCCATCACTCCGGTCGAGAGCCGGTGGCCGGCGACGTTGATGACATCGTCGGTGCGGCCCATGACGAAGACGTACCCGTCCTCGTCGAGGTAGCCGGAGTCGCCGGTGAGGTAGTAGCCGTCGAACGCGGCGAGGTACGAGGAGACGAACCGCGAATCGTCGCCCCACACCGTCGCCATCGTCCCCGGTGGCAGGGGCAGCTTCATGACGATGAGCCCCTCCTGGCCCGCGGGCACCGGGGCGCCGCCGGGGTCGACGACCTCGATCTGATAGCCGGGCACGGGTTTCGTCGGGGACCCCGGCTTGAGGGGGAACTGCGTGAGGCCGAGCGGATTCGCCGCGATCGGCCACCCCGTCTCCGTCTGCCACCAGTTGTCGACGACGGGGATGTCACGACCGGTCGCCTCGGCGAGCTTCGACGTCGTCCATTCGTACGTGTCCGGGTCGAGCCGCTCACCGGCGAGGAACGACGCCCTCAGGGAGGAGAGGTCGTACTTCCTCATCAGCGCCCCGTCGGGATCCTCCTTGCGGACGACGCGCATCGCCGTCGGCGCCGTGAAGTGGACGTTGACGTCGTGGTCGTCGATGATGCGGAAGAACGTGCCCGCGTCCGGGGTGCCGATCGGCTTGCCCTCGAAGAGCACCGAGGTGACCCCGGCGAGCAGCGGGCCGTAGACGATGTAGGAGTGCCCGACGACCCACCCGACGTCCGAGGCGGTGAACATCGTGTCGCCGGGCTCGAGGCCGAAGATGTTCGGCATCGAGTAGGCCAGGGCGACCGCGTAGCCGCCGGAGTCGCGGACGATGCCCTTGGGCTTGCCCGTCGTGCCCGAGGTGTAGAGGACGTAGAGCTCGTCGGTCGACTTCACGGTCACCGGGTCGATGCCCTCGGGGGTGGCGGCCAGGAGCTCGGCGTAGTCGAGGTCGGTCTCACCCATCTCGGCCTGATGTTCGGGACGCTGGACGATGACGGTGAACTCGGGTTTCGCCTCGGCGAGGGTGATCGCCTCATCGAGCATCGGCTTGTATTCGAGGACGCGGCCGCGCTCGACGCCCGCCGAGGTGGAGATCACCGCCTTCGGCGCGGTGTCGTCGATGCGCACGGCGAGTTCGGCCGGGGCGAACCCGCCGAAGACGACGGAGTGGATCGCACCGAGGCGCGCGCACGCGAGCATGGCGACGGCCGCCTCGGGGATCATCGGCATATAGATGACGACCCGGTCGCCCTTCTCCACGCCGCGGTCGGAGAGGGCGCGCGCGAAGCGGGAGACCTCGTCGAGCAGCTGCGCGTACGTGATCGTGCGGACGGTGTCGGTGACGGGCGAGTCGTAGATGATCGCAGCCTGATCGCCGCGGCCGGCGGCGACGTGGCGGTCGAGCGCGTTGTAGGCGACGTTGAGTTCGCCGTCGGGGAACCAGCGGTAGATCGGGGCGTTCGAGTCGTCGACGGCCTCGGTCGGCTCCTTCACCCAGTCGATGAGCTCCTTGGCCTGCGTGAGCCAGAAGGCGCCCGGGTCCTGCGAGATCTCTGCGATGACGTCATCGTATTTCGCGTTCATGTCCCCATTGTGACGCATGGCACATCCCGACGCCGAGGTGGGGCTATCGAACCGTGATCTGCGACCTCCCTCATCTGCTCAGGCTCACGGGGCACAATGGGGAGATGCGCTATCTCGTTGCTCTCGTCCTCGGCGTCGTCCTTCTCTTCGTCGTCAACATCTTCGCCGACCTCTTCTCGATGCCCCGCCCGTGGGGATCGCTCATCATGGGCGGCATCGTCGGGGTGACGATGGTCGCCGTCCTCCTCATCTGGGAGGCGGTGCGGCCGAGCCAGCACGCCGAGACCGCGAAGCCGAAGCTCAGCGAGGAGGAGCGCGCGCGGGCCCGTGCGGAGCGTCGTGCCCAGCTCGCCGCCGAGGCGGGGGTGAGTCTCGAGGGCTACGACGCGGCCGTGGAGGAGTCCGAGGACATCGAACGGCTGAAGAAGGAGACGGGCAGCGAAGGCGACGGCGAGCTGCCTGCGGAGGCTGACGGCGATCGGTCTGCGGAGGCTGATGGACAGCGGCCTGCGGGGACTGATGAGGAGGAGAGCGCCGGCAGTCGGAAGGACGCGGATGGCCGGGCCACTGGCGGCGCGAACTCACCGGGTCGCGCGGGTGCTGTGGCAGCAGGAGGCTCCGGTGCAGTCTCGGCCGATCGCGCGGATCGTGCCGACGGTGCGGATGCGGCGCAGGCCGACGACGGGACTGACGGCGACTCCGAGGACCATGCCCACGAGGAATCAGCGACGAATTCGTCCCTCGAGGCCCCGCCCGTCGGGCAGCCGGGGATCTCCTCGAGCGCTCTCGACGACGAAGCCGATGCGCGCGACGCCGAGGGCCCGGGTTCGGGCTACCGAGGCGAGGAATCGAGCTCGTACGAGGGCGAGGACTCCGGCGACTATCACGGTGAGGACCCGCGCGAGTCCCGCTGATCCCGGTGTCATCCCGCTGAGCGGGCAGGCACAGAGACTGATGTCGCCCTGCGAGGTCGCGCCGACTCGATGCCGGCTCCACCTCAGTGGCCGACGAGGGCGAGGAGATCGTCGACGGCGCGATCCCTCGTCGTCAGCACGATCTGCGGCCAGCGTTCCCCGGGCGTCGGCTCCTCCTCGGCGATGAGGTGCGAACGCAGGCCGAGCCACCGCCGCCAATGCCTGGCGAACGCGGGTCCGCGGACGATGCGCGACCGCTTCTTCTGACCGCGCAGCGCCACATCGCGATCGACATCGATGAACACGCCGATGGCCGGGCGCCGACTCAGCCGCGCCAGACGGAGGAAGAGCCGCCTGCTCCACCGGCGGGTGCCGGGATCGTGGACGATGAGCGGGGGACCGCCTCGGCGGAGGATCCGGAAGAGCGCGAGCACATGAGCGATCGTGTGGACGATCGGACGCCCCAGCGTGTACGGCAGCCAGGGGGCGAGGCGACGCAGGCCGTCGCGCACGGTCTCCGGATCGGAGACCCGCAGCCACGGCGCTCGCCGCCGGACCTCCTTGAGGGTCTCCGTCTTGCCCGCTCCGGGAACGCCTGCGAGCAGGATCACCGGTGACGGGGCGGTCGGAGTCATGGACCCATTGTGCAGTCGTCACCTGTGACGCGGATTCGAGCCGAGATCGCGACCTCCGAGGCGACGCGCCGATGCCACGCTCTGCGCGCCGGAGCTGCGACGCCCCTATGCGCCGCTGCCGCGCCCGCGCTGCGCGCAGTGTGCGGCGAGGAGGTCGAGGCCCTTTTCGATGCTCACGCGCGGCGTCCAGCCCAGCACCTCCTGCGTCCGGCGCTGGTCGAACCAGTGCGCGGTCGAGAGCTGCTCGGCGAGGAACCGGGTGAGCGGGGGTTCGTCGTCATGGTCGGACAGGTCCCACACCCGTTCGACG
Source organism: Brevibacterium sanguinis (assembly GCF_039528855.1). NCBI lineage: Bacteria > Bacillati > Actinomycetota > Actinomycetes > Micrococcales > Brevibacteriaceae > Brevibacterium > Brevibacterium sanguinis. The sequence continues at coordinate 19,156 of NZ_BAAAMB010000007.1, forward strand.
AGCGATCCGGCGACCAGCGCCGGCGCCACCGGAATCCGCAGCCGCGGCTCCGCGGCCCCGCCGGCAATCGCGATCCGCGACATCAGCTCGCCGATCGGCCGCGGCTGGCCGTTCGTGACGACGAGCGCCTCCCCGTGCGTGTGGTCGACAGCGGCCAGCGCCGCGACGATCGCCTCGACGGCGTTGTCGACGAAGAGCGTGTCGACGAGCGCGGCCCCCGACCCGAGCACCGGCATCCGGCCGGCCCGGGCCCGGTCGATGACGCGTTCGGTGAGCTGAGTGTCGCCGGGACCCCACATGAGGTGCGGCCGGAGGACGAGGACCCGGAAGTCGTCGGCATCGGCGGCCAGCGCGAGCCGCTCCCCGGCGGCCTTCGTCCGGGCGTACTCGCCGCGGGCATGATCAGGGGAGGCCGGGCCTGCACCGTCGCCGACGATCGACTCGCCGGTGTGCGCCACCGACGGTGACGAGATGTGGACGAACCGCTCCACTCCCGCGGTCTGCGCCGCAGAGACGAGCGTCCGGGTGCCTCCGATGTTGACGGCCGCGAACTCGCTCGGGTCACCGGTCAGCGACACTTTCGCGGCGAGGTGGACGACCGCATCGGCCCCGGCGACCGCCTCGGCGACGGCGTTCGGATCGGTCACCGTGCCCAGCACATCGCGGGCACCCTCGACTCCCGACGGGCGCCGCTGGAGCGTCGTCACCGCGTGGCCGGCGGCGACGAGGGAGCGGGCGACGGTCGAGCCGAGCAGGCCCGAGGCTCCGGTGACGGTGATCTTCATGAGGCTCCTCAGGTCGGTGGCCGCAGATTGCCGGGTGGCCGCACTCACACGCGGCGGGGAACGCCGTCGCCGGTGAGCACGCGAGCGGCCCAGGCGGCCAATCGCGACCGGTCGATCTTCGAGTTGTGGCGGATGTCGGTGGGGAACGTCGGGGCGACGAGCACGGCCGCGAGATCCTGACCGTCGACCTCGGCGACCCGGGCGCGCAGCCGGGCGGAGAGGTCGAGCGGGGCGAGGCCCGGCGACAGCGCGGTCCCCTCGGCGTCGAGCACGGCGACGAGCGCCTGCGTCCCCCGCGGACCGACCCCGACGACGGCGCTGCGGCTGACCTCGGGGTCCGTGTCGATGAGCGCCTCGAGCCCGCCGGGACCCACCGGCCCGCGCGGCGTCGTCACGACATGCTGCAGCCGTCCCTCGAGCCACACCCGACCGGCGTCGTCGATGTGCCCGATGTCGTTCGTCCGATGCCAGTTCCGCCCGCCGAGGCCATCGCGCGCCGCCTGCGCAGATGTGCGCCAGAGATTGTCGTACCCGGACTTCAGGTGGGCGGCGCTGACGACGAACTCGCCGAGGCGGCCCCGCGCGTCCGTGCCCGTGAGCAGCTCAGCGGCGGAGTTCCCCGCGTCGTCGATCGGGGCCAGCGCGAGCTCGACCCCGTCGATCGGGGTGCCCACGCACACGCCGAGGTCGTCCCCGGCCGCCGCCGCGGCCACCCCCTCACGGTCGATGTCGGTGAGGAGGAGTCCCTCCGTCATCCCGTACGGCGAGTGGATCGCTGCCGCGGGGAACACCTCGGCGATGGCGTCCATGAGATCGAGCGGGACCGGCGCGCCGGCGGAGAGGACGAGCTCGACCTGCGCGCACGCGGCCCGCTGCTCGGCGCTGAGGTCGCCCGCGGTGGCGGCGACATTGCGGTACGCGGCGGGGGAGGCGAAGACCATCGTCGCGTCGCCGGCGATGATCGCCTCGGCGATCGCGGCCGCGGTGAGCGTCTTCGGCTTCGTCACGGACATGTCCGGCGTCACCGAGGTGGCCCCGATCGCCGGTCCGAGCAGGGCGAACGGCGGGAATCCGGCGACGAGGCCCGTGCCCTCCCGGACGTCGAAGACGCGAGTGAGGACCGCGGCCAGCGCGGCGATGTCCGCGTGCGTGTAGCGCACGCCCTTCGCCGGACCCGTCGACCCGGAGGTGAAGAGGATCGCGGCGTCGTCCGCTCCGGTCGGCGTCGGCAGGGCACCGGTGTGCGGGGTGCGCGCGAGCTCGGTGAGGCTCGTCTCGGTGCGGAGGAGCCGGCGCTGCAGCGGGCCGAGCGGGGAGACGGAGATCCGGCGCCCGGGCCACCCGAACGCCCGGGCGAGGCCGAGTCCGGGCAGCTCCCCGATGATCCACTGCGGATCCGTCGAGGTGACCGCCCGCGTCATGCCGCGCGGGCCGAGCCCGGCGTCGGCGACGACGGCGACCGCGCCGATCTTCAGGCACGCGTAGAGCGCGGCGGTGAGGTTGTTGCCCGGCGGCACGAGCATCGACACCCGGTCACCAGGACGCACGCCGAGGTCGCGCAGGCCGTGCGCGATGCTCGTCGTGACATGCCACAGCTGCCGCCACGAGATCTGCTGGGCGGGATCCTGCGAGAAGTCCACCGAGGCGATCGTCTCGTCGTCCGCGCGCGCATCGAGGATCGCGGTGACCGGACGTGGGGCCGAAGCCGTGTCCTGCGTCGCGTCAGGAGCTGGGGTCGTGGGTCGCGCCGAGGCGGTCGGCGCCGAGGCGGAGGCACCGGTTCCGGCGCTCGCTCCGGAGTCCGCAGCGGCCCCGGAGTCCGCAGCCGTCGGGAACTGCGCGGTGAGCCAGTCGAGGACGAGCCCGGGCACGTCGTAGTCCTCGCTGACGAGGTGCGAGCCGAGCTCGAAGCGGTGGACGTCGGCCTGCGGGAGGCGCCCGCGGAGGTCGCGGAGGTAGCGCTCGAGGAACACCGGGTCCTTCGGCCCCCACACGAGGAGCGCGGGACGGTCGAAGGCGGCGATGTCCGCGCCGATGCGCTGCAGCTCGGCATGCGAGGGATGATGCTCGTCGACGGGGATGTCGGCGACGAACCCGCCGATCCCGTGCCGCAGCGACGCGGACTCGTAGGGCGCGCGGAAGGCCGCACGGACCTCGGGGGAGAGCTCGCCGAGGCGCAGCGTGACCCGAAGGAAGCCGTCGGTGACGACGGTGGCCGTCGGCAGCATGGGGCCGGCGAGCGTGGCCCGCAGCGGGGCCGGGAGCGGCGCGTCCTCCGGCTGGTGGACGGCGGTGTTGAGGCTGATCGCGGCCGCGACCCGGTCGGTGTTCCGGGCCGCCCACCCGAGCGAGAGGACACCGCCCCAGTCATGGCCGATCGTCACGACGGGATGCTCCGGCCCCGCCTCGGCGGTGTCGGCTGCGGAACTGCCGGCCGCCTCGGCGAGGAGGGTCGTGACGACGGCATCGAAATCGGCGATGCGCTGGGAGATGCGGCGCACCTCGGGGCCGTGCGGGGTCGGCAGGCCGTCATGGGTCAGACGCTCGGAGAACCCCATGTCGAGCTGGTCGGGGGCGATGAGCCGCCACGCGCGCCCACCGGAGCGCGCGGATTCGACGGTGGCCGCGGCGAGGCGGCGCCACAGATACGACCACGTCGGATTGCCGTGGAGGGCGAGGATCGTGCCGGTCGGCTCGATCCCCTCGGCGCGCAGGACCGACAGCGTGTCGAGGACGTGGAACGCATGCGCGCCGTCGCCGGTGTCGACCTCGACGATCCGGGACCACGCGGGATCCCATTCGGGCAGCGTCGGGGGAAGGGCGGCCGGCCGTCCGGGATGGTTCATCGATGTCCTACCACTCGATCTCGGTCATTGCGGTGTTGAGCCCGGAGCCAACGCCCATGCAGAGGATGCGGTCGCCCTTCTCCAGGGATTCGACCTCGCGGCTGAGCGTGATCGGCAGCGAGGCCGGCCCGACGTTGCCGAGCTCGGGGTACGTCACGGGGATCCGCTCGGGGTCGAGGCCCGCGGCGCGCGTGATCGAGTTCGTGTGGACGTCGGAGACCTGGTGCATGACGTAGCGGTCCATGTTCCGCCAGTCCCAGCCGTCGTCGTGGGCTTCCTCCCACGCGGCGACGACGAGCTCCATGCCGCCGGCGAGCAGTCCCTTCGTGTCGGTGAACATCCCGTTGTGGTCGCCCACGCAGAGCTCATGGTGCTGGGTGGCCGCTCGGGTGATCCCGCCGAGGATGCGGTGGCCCTCCGGATGCCGATCCGCGGGGCCGATGACGGCGGCGGCCGCCCCGGAGCCGAGCGTGAGCGAGGCGAACTCGTTGAGGTACTCCTCGCGGGTGATGCCGTCGCGGGTGAGCCGACGCAGGGTCGCCTCCTGGACGCGCGAGGCGTCCTCCCCGGCGACGACGAGGGCGTAGTCGATCTGCCCGGCGTCGATCATGTTCGCGGCCAGGGTCATGCCGTTGACGAAGCCGAGGCACGCGTTGGCGATGTCGAAGTTCATCGCCTGCGGCCCGAGGCCGATGCCGGCGTGGACGCCGACGGCCACCGAGGGCTCGAGGTGCTCGCGGGTGACGGAGGTGTTGACCATCAGCCCGATGGCACCCGGTTCGACGCCCGCCTCGGCGAGGGCCTTCTTGCCGGCGGCCACGGCACCGGCGACGAACTCGGCCGGCTGATCCCAGTTGCGGCGGGCGTCAACGCCTGCCACGCGCTGGAGGAGTCCGGTCGGGAGTCCGAGGGTGGTCAGGGTATCGGCGAGGCGCTCGTCGAATTCGTGGGAGGTCACTACGTTGGGGGCGATGATCTCGGCCAGACCGAGAAGAGCCACATTCGAGTGACGGAAAGTTGCGTTGCCGTTCGCCAATTGAGGTTCTCATCCCTTTTCGGGTCGTTCGTCGACGTCTGCGCCCACCGTCCTGGCGGGCAGGGTGGGCGGAGGAAGTTCGGGGACTATCCTAGCGCGCGGTGTCTGAGACTGTGCTCAGTGCCGTCGCGGCGCGGTTCCGGCCCAGGTGCCGGGGCTGCTGCCGGGGTCTGTGCCGGGCTGCTGCGCCTGGGCACCCGGGCTGCCGCGCCCGCGGGCGGCTCAGCGCGTGAACCACGTGAACCCGTCGTAGAGCAGGCCGGTCGCGGCGAGGACCGCGATGCCGGCGAGCACGATCGAGGTCACGGTGTGCGAGACCTTCGAGGACTGGAAGCGCTCGGCGCGCGAGTACGCCATCGGCCGATCGGTGACGTTGTGGCCGAACTGGGCGAAGATCCGCCAGTCCATGACGTCGATGAGGGACTTCGCGGCGAGCGTGAAGACGATGATCGCGCCGATGGCCATGAAGAGGAGGAAGACGAAGCCGAGGAAGCCGTACGTTTCGAAGAACGTGACGACGCGGTCGCCGATCGCGGTGATGAAGCCGGAGAACCCCTCGCCCAACGGCAGCGGATCGAGGGAGTCCATGATCGAGTTGAGGGTCATCCGGTCGCGTTCGGTGCGGCTGGCCCCGATGTACATGACGAGCGCGGCGGCCAGGGCGACGCCGAGGTTGATGATCGTGATCGTCGAGTTGTCCGGCCAGAAGTCGAGGTTCCTCATCGTGTACGTCGAGGCCAGCGCCACGCAGATGATCGCACCGACGAGCGCGCCGACCGTGGCGGGCAGGAGGAGGTTGTTGAAGAAGACGAACGCGATGGCCGCGAGCAGACCCGCGCCGAGGATGTACGTGAAGACCGCGAGCGTGTCACCGTTGCCGGCCGTCGCCGCCCGCCGGTTCTGCGCGATCATCTGACCGGAGTGGGCGATGTTCTGCGTGAGCTCGGCGGTCGTCGCCTTCTCATCGTCCTCGGTCGTCGACATCACCCGGGTCTCGGCCTCGTCGGCGCTGTAGGCGCGCATGTCCCGACGACGCTGCTGCGTCGGCGGCTGACCCGGCTGCCCGTAGCCCTGCTGCGCATGTCCCTGCTGGTCATAGCCTGGCTGACCCTGCTGTCCGTAACCCGGCTGCCCGGGCTGCGCTGCGCCGGGGCCGCGGTACTCGGGGGCCGGGTACCACTTGCCGACCTTCGCGGCGAGCACGTAGATGAGGATCACGACGATGGCCGCGAGGACTCCGATCGAGAGGTTGGCGCCGATCTCGGCCATAGGCTCCTCCTTGCAGGGCTGACGGTGGATTGGACAACAGTGGTCTTGTCCTATTCTATTGGCTTCCCGCGCGCGGTCCTGCGACTCGGTGATCCTGAGATCCGGCGTTCCTGTGACTCTGCCGTGCAACCGCCCCGACTGCACCTGTCATGGGTAAGCTGGCCGCAGAGCACTCGCGCCGGCCTTCGAAGGAGAATCCCGATGAGCAACGCCCAGGCCTTCTCGACCGCGGCGATGCCGCTCGACCAGCAGCTCGTCCTCGTCACCGGGGCCGGCCGCGGCCTGGGGGCGGCGATCGCGAAGGCGTTCGCCCACGTCGGCTCCGCGGTCGTCGTCAACTACCGCTATTCCGCGGATGCCGCGGAGGAGCTCGCCGAGGCGATCCGCGCTCGCGGCGGACGTGCGGCGGCGCTCGAGGCCGACGTCACCGACGACCGGGCCGTCGATGCGATGTTCGACGCCGCCCACGCCGAGTTCGGGATGCCCGTGTCCACCGTCGTCAACAGTGCGCTCATGGACTACACGTTCGACGTCGAGGGGCGACAGCCGGCGGACGAGATCGACTTCGCGGACCTCTCCGACCAGTTCCGCGGCACCGTCGGCTCGGCGATGAACACGGTCCAGGCGGCGATGAGCGGGTTCCGGGAGATCGGCTCGGGGCGGGTGATCAACGTCGGCTCGAACCTCGTCCAGAACCCGGTGGTGCCGTATCACGACTACACCGCGGCGAAGGCGGCGCTGCTGGCGCTGACCCGGACGTTCGCGCGGGACCTCGGGCCGCTCGGGGTGCGGGTCAACATGGTCTCCGGCGGTCTCCTGCGGACCACGGACGCCTCGGCGGCGACGGCGGAGGAGGTCTTCGACCGGATCGCCGAGGCGAGTGCGCTCGGGCACGTGACGACTCCGGAGGAGTTCGCCTCGGCGGTGGTCTTCTTCGCCTCCCCGGACTCCCGCGCGGTGACCGGACAGAACCTCATCGTCGACAACGGGTATGTCATGAGCTGACACCCCATTTCCAGTTCGGCCTCGCTATGCTGGAGCGATAGTTGAGGCGGTGACCTGCGGGAATCGTGCTGCCTGGGCGGTGGAGTCGAGGGCGATTTCCAAAGGAGAGGGACCGATGACGGACGACGGGCCGAGCCTGGCCATCAGCCTGCGTGCGGTGATGTCCCGGCTCACTCCGGCGGAGAAGAAGATCGCACGCGCCGTCCTGGCCGCCTACCCGTTCGCCGGGCTCGAGCCGATCGCCGACCTCGCGCACGCCGCCGGTGTCAGCGGACCCTCGGTCGTGCGGTTCGCGCGCACGCTCGGCTTCAGCGGCTACCGGGAGTTCCAGGACGCCCTCAAGGCGGAGATGCGCGAGCGCGAGGAGTCGAATCTCTCGCAGGCGCTCGCCCCCGGTGAGGGGGCGGAGTTCGATGCGGCGCGGACCGCGTTCCACGCGGGCATCGATGAGACCTTCGACTCGGTCATCGGCGACGAGCTCGAGCGCACCGTCGAACTCCTCGCCCAACCCAAGCGCAGCGTCGCCCTCGTCGGCGCGACGTACACGGCCCACATCGCCGACATCTTCCACGCGCAGCTCGGCTCGGTGCGCTCGGGGGTCGTCCGGGTGCACGCGAATCCGCTGCTCGCGGCCGCTGATCTCCTCGACCTCAAACGCGGCGACATCCTCGTCGTCCTCGATGTCCGGCGCTACGATCCGGCGATCACCGAGGTGGTGCGGATCGGGAAGGAACTCGGCCTCACCGTCGTCGTCTTCACCGACCTGTGGCTCTCCCCGGCGGCGTCGCTGGCTGATCGGGTGCTCACCGCCGAGGTCCGGGCGGCAGGGCCGGCGGACACCCTCGCCCCGATGCTCGCGCTCGTCGAGACGGTGAGCGAGCTCGTCGCCGCCGAGCTGGGGGAGGCCGCCGTCGACCGCCTCAGCCGCATCGACCCGCTGCGGCTGCGGCTGAGCAGGGGCGCGGACCGGCTGTGACGGGCAGACCGGCGCCTCGGGAGGCCGCGAGCTGAGCGGGCGGCTGCCTCGTGCGGGCGACGGTTCACCTCACCGGCGTCGTCCCGGGTGGCGGCGCTGGCCGAAGGGGACGCTCGGGAACCCGGTCGGGATCGCGTAGGACCGTTCGCCCCCACCGCCGGTGGTCGTGTGCCCGTTTCCGGATCCGCCGAGGCTGCCAGAGCCGCTGTCGCTCGCCCGGTAGGGGGCCGGTCCGTCGGGGCCGGGCGGGGTGACGGGGATCCCGGAGGCCGGGGTGCCGATGATGGGGATGTCACCCGTCCCACTGTCGTTCATCGCGACCACCGGCACGAGGGATGTCGGCGCTGTGTCGAGGAGACACGGGGAGCGCCGGGGTCCTGGGGTGCCGTCCGGGTACGTCGAGGGGTGGACGCAGGAGGGGAGTCGGGCTGCGTCCGCCGACGGCTCGTGGTGGGAGCCGTCGGATCGGGGCGGGTGCTGGTCATGGGGATCCGTTCGCAGAGGTGGGCGCAGGAGGGGAGCGGCGAAGTTCGCCTGGTGCGCGGTGCTTGCAGCGTGGGGTGGTCGCTGCCAGCCGGTGCGCATCGGAGTGCTGGCGATGAGGGAGCTCCGCCGTCGGAGCCTCGCAGGAGGAGGCGGACGGACGGGGCATCGCAGCCTGAGCCGGGGAATCGAGGGCGCGGAGGTGACCGTGCACCACGGATTCCGAAGGTCGCTCACCGGTATGGAATTTTCATTCCAGAGTAGAACATTGCGTGACGAATGTAACCCCACTTTTAGAAGATTTTTCAATGACGTCATCAATGAGGCGGGCTTGTCAGGTGAGCTTGCCTGTATCGGAAACCGCCGCGAAAGGGCTCTGCCGCGGTGTGCGGGGCGTCGCGGGCGACGGCTGAAATGCTCGGTGAGCGGCTCGGCGAGTGGCCCGGTGAGGGGCCCGGTGAGGGGGCGCCGAGGGGCTGCCGATTCAGTCCGCGAACTCCGCGAGGAAGCGGTCGGCGCGAGCGAGGAGCAGGGCGGCGCTCTCGGACTCGAAGTCCGGCGATTCGGGGTCGCTGAAGAGGTGCGAGCTGCCCGGGTAGAGGAAGGACTCGGCCGGTGCCCCGGCAGCGGCGGCGGATTCCAAGAGGGTCTCCGCCAGACCCGGCGTGCGCCATTCGTCGTCGACGGCGAAGTGGATCTGCACGGGCACCTGCGGCTGCCAGCGGGTGCGGGAGGGGAAGCCACCGCCGTGGAAGAGAAGGGCCGCGCGGGCGCGGGAGTCGTTCTTGCCCATCTGCTGGGCGACGCTCGCTCCGAGCGAGAGCCCGGCGAACACGAGCGGCCCGGTCAGCTCGCTGCTCAGCTCGGCGACGCGGTCGACCAGCGTGCGGAAGCCGACATCCCGGGAATGGGCCACCCCCGCCTCGGCGCTGGTGAAGGTCTGCCCCGCGTAGTAGTCGGGGGTGTGGACCTCGTGACCCCGGCTGCGGAACTCATCGGCGATGCGGCCGATGCCGGGGGTGAGCCCGAACGCGGAGTGGAGGAGGACGATGCGGCTCATGAGCGTGTCCTGCCTGGTCAGCGGCTCTGGCCGCGGGCGATGTGGAAGGTGTCCGCGCGGGCGGTGGCCCAGTCGGCGGCCCAGTCCTCGGGGGCGCCGTTGAGGAGTTCGCCGGGTTCGAGCCAGTCGTAGAGGCGGGCGTAGGACCAGGATTCGGACGGGGAGAGGTTGCGGCGGAGCATCGTCGGTTCGAGTTCGCTGGGATGGGCCGCGCCCATCGAGGCCATGAGGCGGACCGCCTCGGCGACGGTGCCGTCGTGGTAGTTGCGCACGCGTTCGGCCTTGTCGGGGACGTAGATCGCGCGAGCGCGGCGGGGATCCTGCGTGGCGACGCCGACGGGGCACTTGCCGGTGTGGCAGACCTGGGCCTGGATGCAGCCGACGGCCATCATCATGGCGCGGGCCGAGTTCGTGAAGTCGGCGCCCTGGATGAGGCGCTTTACGATGTCGGAGCCGCTCGCGACCTTGCCCGAAGCGCCGATCCTGATCTGGTCGCGCAGCCCCGCGCCGACGAGCGCGTTGTGGACGATCATCAGGCCCTGGGTGAGGGGGAGGCCGACGTGGTCCTCGAACTCCAGGGGCGCGGCACCCGTGCCGCCCTCGGAGCCGTCGACGATGATGAAGTCGGGGGTGATCCCGGTCTCGAGCATCGCCTTGCAGATCGCGAGGAACTCGGTGCGGGAGCCGACGCAGAGCTTGAAGCCGGCCGGTTTGCCGCCGGAGAGCTCGCGCATCTTCGCGATGAACTGGAGCAGCTCGATCGGGGTGGAGAAGACGCGGTGGTTCGGCGGGCTGATGCACGTCTGACCGACGGGCACGTCGCGGATCTGCGCGATCTCCTCGGTGACCTTCTTGCCGGGGAGGACGCCGCCGAGGCCGGGCTTGGCTCCCTGCGAGAGCTTGAGCGAGGTCATCTTGACCTGCGGGTCCTGGGCCTTCGCGGCGAACTTGTCGGGGTCGAAGTCGCCGTCGGGGGTGCGGGCGCCGAAGTATCCGGTGCCGAGCTCCCAGATGAGGTCGCCGCCGAACTCCTGGTGGTACGGGGAGATCGAGCCCTCGCCGGTGTCCTGGGCGAAGCCGCCCATCGCCGCGCCCTTGTTGAGCGCGCGCACCGCGTTGTCGCTGAGCGAGCCGAAGCTCATCGCGGAGACGTTGAGCAGGGAGATGTCGTAGGGCTGGGTGCAGTCGTTGCCGCCCACCCGGATCCGCGGCGGGGTGGGGGAGTTGGGCAGCGGGGTCGTCGAGTGCATGAGCGCTTCGTAGCCGGTGCGGTCGACGTCGTGCTCGGTGCCGAAGGCGTGCTCGGAGAGGATGCCCTTCGACCGTTCGTAGATCGTCGTGCGGGCGTCGCGGCTGAAGGGTCGGCCGTCCCAGTTCCGTTCGATGAAGTACTGCTGGATCTCCGGTCGGATCGACTCGAGGAGGAAGCGCGCATGTCCCGCGATCGGGTAGTTGCGGAGGATCGAGTGCTTCTTCTGCGTGACGTCCCAGGCGGCGAGTGCTCCGAGCCCGACCGCCGAGGCGGCTGCGGCGATCCGTGCGATGCGCTGTCCCGTGGTCTCACCGGTGACCAAGCGAACGATGGGGAGCTGACCTTTCATTGCGCCTCCTTGGGTTGCGCGTCAGCGCAGGCACCGAGGCGGCGGTGCGCGACGGTGGTCACTGCACGGACTGACGGTGCTGTGGGAACTGACGGCTCTGTGCGGAACTATCGGCTCTGTGGGAACTGATGGGTCTGTGCGGATCTGACGGCTCTGTGCGGGCGGCGAGCCGCGCAGGCCAGCGCGGACGACGTGCACAGATGTGCCTCAAGCCGAGCCTAGACCGCCGGAACGGAGATTTCAGGAAAGGGCCACCTGAGTTTTCGTGAACCCTGGGTGGTCTCGGTGTGCGCGGTGGGTGGTCTCGGCCTGCGCGGTGGGTGTTCGGAGGTGGTGGTGCGGGGTCGGTGTTGGGGTCGGGAGGGAGCGCGAGTCGGGAGTTGGCGTCTGGGGTGGCGGGGAGTCGTGGGTGGAGGGGAGTCGAGGATGGATGCGGAGTCTGGAGATGGGCGAGGCCGGGACGGAACTGCTCGGAGCTCAGGGGCGGGGCGGTCGGCGCAGCGAACCGAGGGTGAGTGCGGTGGCCCAGGGGCGGACGCGGCGGTGGGTGCGGCGGACCGGGACGGTGGGCGCGGTCGGCGCGGCGAACCGAGGGTGCGGTCGGCGTGGGGCGGTGATGTCGGGTGAAGTCGTTGCGAGTTCGATGAATTCCCGACCGCGTACGTCCGTGACCAGCGACTTCTGTCGGCAGGCGGAAATCACTGAGTGAATGAATTCATTGTGAAAAAAAGATCGAATAAATTGGGAACAGACTGTTGTGCATGTCACACTCGCGGAGTAGAATCAGACCAACAACGATGAGCGTTGGCGAACGGATCAGGAGTCATGACACTCACCCCGGACAGGCAGAACCACGGGAACGGCGACCGTGCCCGTACGTCGCCTGCGGGGAAGCGGGGATCCGCGTCGAAGCGACCGGGTTCATCTGGGCCGAGTTCTTCTGGGCCGGGTTCATCTGGACCGGGGTCATCCGCAGGCGGCTCGAGTCGACCGACCGGAGCTCCGGAATCGCTGTTCGACCAGCTCAGGGATGCCGGACTCGACCTCAGCGGCAGCATCCACGCCGAACTCTTCGAGGAGATCCCGGCCGTACCGGAAGCTGAGGGTCCAGCGTCGCCTGAGACGTCGATCGCTGAGGCTTCGATCCAGGAGACTCCGGTCGAGGGGGCTCCGTTCGATGGGAATCCGGTCGGCGAGGTTCCCGTCGTTGACGCTCACATCGACGAGGCTCAGATCGGCGAGGCTCAAAGTGATGCGACTCCGGCCGGGGAAGCCCCCGGCGCTGAGGAGCCCGATGACTCTCCCGGTGCCAACGATCCCGATGACTATGGGCATCGCCGCAGCGCAGCGCTCGCGGCCGACGTCTCGGCGCTGTCGGTCGACGAAGACGTAATCGGCCCGGGACCCATCGATGACGACGACCCGGCTGCGGCGGTCGCCGACATGGCTGACACGGGGAACGTCATCTCCGCCTCGCAGAATGCCACGCTCGACACGGGGAACGCCACGTCTGACTCGACGCGCTCTATGCCGGACACGAGGAAGCTGAGCCGGCATCCGCTGCTCACCGATGCGGCCTGGTCCCGTCTGTCCGAGTTCGCGCCCGAAGTCCTCGACAGCATCACGAACCTGACCCGGCTCGAAAGCGAAGTCCGCACCTTCGAACGGCCGGTGGGCCCCGACGACGCGGTGATCCTCGCCGATGCGCTCGAAGCGATCAACCGCGTCAACGCCTCACTCAACGCCGTCACCCTCGCCATCTTCCAGCGAGTCGGAGTGCCCACGGACTTCGGCGCGAAGACGACGAAGGCACTCGTCAAGGATCGTTTGGGACTGTCGGACCAGGAGGCCTATCGGCGCACCGAGGCGGCGAACAACCTCGGCGGACGCGTCGACCTCTCCGGTCAGCCGATGCCGCCGCTGGCCCCCAAGGCCGCAGACGGCCTCCACGAGGGAGTCCTGTCGGCGAACCAGGCGGCGGTCATCGCCGAATGCATGAAACGACTGCCTGCCTGGGTGAGCGCCGAACTGCGGGCCGAGACCGAGGAGCGACTGGTCAAGGAAGCGCCCAACGTCCGCGTCTCCGACCTGCGCGAGATCTTCCAGCGCATGCTCGACATCATCGACCCCGACGGCAAGGAGCCGTCCGAGGGACGCGACCGGTCGGACTACTCGGTTCATCTGCGCGCTCGCCGCAACGGTGACTGGGAGCTGTCGGGTCGGCTCGACCCGATCACCGGCGGCCTGCTCAACGGCCTGCTGACCTCGAGAATCGAGTCATGCCGGACAACCGGCGAGCAGGGCGGCGCGGATGCAGCGAGCGGTCAGGGCGACGCCGGCAGGAATGGCGACGCCGGCAGGAATGACGACCCCACCAGTGATCGCGATGCCAGCCGAGATGGCGGCCTCGGCAGCAGCGGGTTCCCCGGCACCGAGGCGGCCGGCGAGGAGTCACCCAGCGCCTTCGACGTGCTCGATGCGGTGCTCTCCGGCGACCGGCACGATGCGCCGCTGTTCGCTCAGGACGGCACCGGCCAGCGACTTCCGGGCACGGGCACCAGTGCCGATGCCTCGGGAGGAACGGCTGCGATGGCAGGTCACGGCGGTGCGGACGGCAGCGCCTATGGAGTGCGCAGCGACGGCACGACGGTGAGCACGATCGACGCTCAGCCCTCGGCCCGCCGGTGGATCTACGAACGATTCGCCTCCCTGATCGGCAAGATCGAGATGAATCGCCCGAATTCGGGCGCGAGGTACTCGCTCGTCGTCACGGCGAAGGCCGAGGATCTCGCCTCGAGAACTGGCCAGGGCAAGACCGGCACCGAGAATCCGGTGCCGATGTCCGAACTCACCTCCTCCGGACTCAACGGCAGAGTGTTCTTCCACCTCATGAGCGACTCGGCCAAGACGGTGCAGGTCGCCACCGAGAAGCGCTTCGCCGACGAGAAGCAGACGGCGATCATCACGGCGAGGGATATGGGATGCACTTTCCCGGGCTGCGATGCACCGCCGGGGTGGTGCGAAGTCCACCACATCGTGCCGTGGATCGACAACGGCATCACCGACATCAACAACCTCACACTGGCCTGCGGAGCACACCACCATCTCATCGACAGATCCGATTGGCACGCAGTGATGCTCACCAGCGGGCAGCCGGCGTGGGTGCCACCCGCCTCGATCGACCCGGAGCGACGCCCCATCCTCCATGCGAAGTTCGTCGCCCAGGGGATCATCGACACGCTCTTCGACGGCTGAGCGGTCACGGGTTCGCTCTGCGGAACGGTTTGAGCGATCCCGTCCTGCAGGCATACCGTGAGGACCATGAGCACCGGTGAGCCGAACGCGACGAGCAACCGGCGCACCATCGTTGCAGTGTTCCTTGCCGGCATCTCGGTCTTCCTCGTCCTCTACGAGACCCAGGGCCTCATCCCCGCCATCCGCGAGGCGTACTCGATCGACACCCCCACCGCGAGCCTCACGGTCTCGGCGACGAACGTCGCCATGGCCTGCTTCCTCATCCCGTTCTCACTGCTCGCCTCCCGCATCGGCCACGCCCGGCAGATCGTCGGCGGCGTCATCCTCGCCGCAGTCCTCGCCCTCATCCTGCCGTTCACCCCCAACCCCGAACTGCTCATCACCGTCCGCTTCCTCCAAGGCGTGGCGATCGCCTCGGTGCCGGCCACCGCGATGGCCTACCTGTCACTGCGGCTTCCGCCCTCGGCTCTGCCCGGCGCGATCGGCGTCTACATCGCCGGGAACACGATCGGCGGCCTGTGCTCCCGGCTGCTCACCGGACTCGCCGCCGAAGTCCTCGGCTGGCACGGCGGCCTCGCCTTCACCGCAGCGGTCGCGCTCGCCATCGGACTCATCGTCGTCTGGCTCCTCCGCGGCGACATGGTCCGACCCGAGTCCGATACGACTCCGCGCGACACGACCCGATCGCCTCGACGAACCCCGAGCGGACTGTGGGGAATCTACCTCACCGGGTTCCTCTGCATGATCGTCTTCGGTGGCTCCTTCACAATGCTCGGCTCCCGACTCCAACAGGACCCGTGGAACCTCAGCGAGGGCACCGTCGCCCTCTTCTTCCTCATCTACCTCGTCGGCACCGTCGTGACGACGTACTACGGTCGCCTCGCCGTGGCCTTCACCCGCCGTCGCCTCACGCTCATCGGCATGGCCACCGCGATCATCGGCGCCTGCCTCACCCTCGTCGACTCCCTCCCGCTCATCGTCATCGGCATGTCGCTGCTCACCGGCGGCTTCTTCCTCGGCCACACCGGCGCCTCGGCCGCCGCGAGCACCGCCCGACCCGGCGTCGACACCACGCGGTCCTCCGCCATCTACCTCACCGTCTACTACCTCGGCACGAGCCTCGGGGCCTGGCTCTCCGCCGTGCTCTTCACCGACTTCGCCTGGCCGGGCGTCGTCGGCATGTGTCTGACCTCCCTGGTCGCCGTGATCGTGCTCACCCTTGTAGGGTTCAGACAACGCCAGTGAAAGGATCCTCGATGCCCCAGATCGTCCATTCCATCGCCGACGGCGTCGCCCACGTCGAGATCGACCGCGCCGACAAACTCAACTCCCTGACCAGGGACGTCTTCGAGGAGCTCGTCGAGGTCGGTCTCCACCTCAGCACGCTCCCCGAGGTGCGCGCGATCGTCCTCTCCGGCCGCGGGCGCGCCTTCAGCGCAGGTCTCGACCTCGCAGAGATGGCCCGGATCGCCGAGGAGGGACCCAGTGGCATCGGCGCCGACGGTGACCTCCTCGGTTCAGCCCGAGCACTCGCTCAGAAGGCCGTGCACGTGTGGTCCCTCGTCGAGGTGCCCGTCATCGCCGCGGTCACCGGGCCCGCCCTCGGCGGGGGCATGCAGATCGCCCTCGGCGCCGACATCCGAGTCGCGAGCCCCGACTCCCAGTTCTCGCTCATGGAGATCAAATGGGGGATCATCCCCGACATGTGCGGCACCCAGCTGCTGCCCCGTCTCGTCGGCCCCGGCATGGCGAAGAAGCTCATCGTCACCGGTGAGGCGATCGGCGGCGTCGAGGCGCAGCGGATCGGACTCGTCGAGGAGCTCGCCGAGGACCCGATCGCCAGAGCCCTCGAGCTGGCCGCCGACATCGCCGCGAAGTCCCGTCAGGCGCTCGTGTGGTCGAAGCGCCTCGTCGACCTCTCCTACTCTGTCCCCTTCGCCGAGGGACTCGCCGCCGAACAGCAGGCGCTCTCCGAACTCCTCGGCTCGGACGAACAGCGCAGGGTCGTCGAAGAGCGCCTCACCAGCATGCGGGCCTCCCGCCGCTGAATCGAAGCCTGGCTCAGCGTGCCTCGTCCGGGCGCACGACGTCGATGGCGCGGGGCCCTGCCGTGACCGCTGCGGCGGAGGCGAAGGTCGCCAGCTCGCTGAGCAGGACGAACGTGGGACGCATGAGCTTGAGCTCGCCGGCCGACTCAGCGGCGAGGAGCGCCGCGACCGACAGCCACTCGCTCGTGTGCGCCTCGGTCGTGACATGCTGCGGGGCCAGCGCATCATCGGCGGCCATGACGTAGAAGTACGTGTCGAAGCGCTTCGGCTGTCCGAGCGGGGTCACCCAGTTCGCCCACGGTGTGAGCGCATTCGGGTCGATGACGGCACCCGTCTCCTCGGCGACCTCACGGACCGCGGTCGCGATGAGGACCCGCCAATCGTCGATCGTGGAATCCTGCCACGCCGCCCGGTGGAGCTCGGGGTCGGAGACGATGACCGCCTCGGCGCCGGCGACATCGACGGGATCGACACGGCCGCCGGGGAAGACGACGACACCGGCGGCGAAATCCATCGTCGAGACCCGGTGCTGGACGAAGACCTCGAGTCCGGACTCGCCGTCCCTGACCATGATCACGCTCACGGCTGGACGGATGGGGACGGCGGTGGGATCGACGGTCATAGCAGTGGACACCTTCGGTCGGGGCTGGTCATCACATTATCGCGCGTTCGCACCGCGGATCGGCAGGGTGACCTTGCGCGATACGATGAGGAAGTCAGAGCCGCCCCGGCGGCCGGAGTGCCAGGCGGAGGAGGTGATCGACGTGGAGGTCTACCCTCTCTTCACCGTCGACAGCGCCTGGCCGAACTGGCTGATCTTCCTCCTCTTCGCCGTCGACCTCCTCATCCGGATCATCGCGCTCGGGTGGATCCCGCACAACCGCCGCCCGTCGGTGGCGCTCGGCTGGCTGCTCGCGATCTTCCTCATCCCCTATGTCGGGCTGCTCGCGTTCCTCCTGCTCGGCTCGTCGAAGCTGCCCAAGCATCGGCGGAAGAAGCAGACCGTCATCAACGACATCATCCGCGAGGAGTCGAACGAACAGGCGATCGTCGGCGAGCACAGCCACCTGCCCGAACCCCTGGCGACGGCGGCCCAGCTCAACTTCGACCTCGGCGCCCTGCCGATGACCCACGGCAATGCGTTCATCCTGCACACGGACAACCACGAGTGCATGGAGGCGATGGCCGACGCCATCGACGCCGCCCACGACTACGTCCACTTCGAGTTCTACATCGTCGCCATCGACGCGACGACGAAACGGCTCATCGACTCCCTCTTCAACGCCCACGCGCGGGGAGTGCGGGTGCGGATCCTCATCGACCACCTCGGGTCGATCGGGTATCCGGGCTATTCGGAGCTCGTCAAACGGCTCGACTCGTCGGGGATACCGTGGCGCCGCGCCCTCCCGATCCGCCCCTGGCGAGGCGAGTATCAGCGGCCTGACCTGCGCAATCATCGCAAGATCCTCGTCGTCGACGGGGTCAGGGCGTTCACCGGTTCGCAGAACATCATCGACCGCTCGTACAACAAGGCCCGCAACCGGCGGAAGGGCTTCCAGTGGATGGATCTCTCCCTCGAATGCGAGGGGCCGGTCGTCGACGAACTCGACGCGGTCTTCACCACGGACTGGTATTCGGAGACCGACGAGCTCTTCGACGAGTCCGCGCAGCTCGAACTCAACGCCCCCATCAGCGGTGGCGCCCTCGCCCAGGTCGTCCCGTCCGGTCCCGGGTTCGAGGACGAGAACAACCTGCGACTGTTCAACCACCTCATCTACAACGCCAACCGCACGGTCGTCGTGTGCTCCCCGTACTTCGTCCCCGACGAGTCGCTGCTCCACGCGCTGACGACGGAGGCGCGCTCAGGCGTCGACGTCCGCCTCTACGTCGGTGAGACGAGCGACCACTGGCTCACCCACCGCGCCCAGCAGTCGTACTACGACGAGCTCGTCCGCGCCGGGGTCCGCATCTTCATGTACCACGCCCCGACCGTCCTCCACTCGAAGTTCCTCCTCATCGACGACGATGTGTCGATCATCGGGTCCTCGAACATGGACGAACGCTCGTTCGCGATGAACCTCGAGGTGACGATGTTCATCGTCGACAAGGAGTTCACGGCGCGGATGTACGCGCTCGAAGCCGAGGAGTACGCGCCGAACTCCGTCGAGCTCGACGCCGAGGAGTGGCGGAACCGGCCGCTGCACAAGAAGTACATCGAGAACGTCGCGCGCTTGACGAGCTCGCTGTTGTAGTCGCGGGCAGTGCGCTGCTCAAGGCGCTGCCAGTGTGCCGCTGTAGGCGCTGTCTGACGAGCTCGCCGCAGTAGACATTGGCAATACGAAGCGGCGGCTGCCTCGATGAGGCAACCGCCGCTATCCTGCACTGAGCTCCGTCAGCTGCGGGCAGGTCCTTCGTCCTCGATCGAGCGCTCGGGGTCGGAGATGACATCGTTGACTCGCTTCGGCGTCGGGGTCGTGCCCCCGGCAGGCTTCGCGCTCGACCCAGCACTCGCGGTAGTTCCCGGAGTCGGCTTGGCGCCGGGCTTCGGCGAGGGAGTCGCGCCGCCTGCCGAGCTGCCGGCCGGTTTCGGCGTCGCGGCCGATCCGGACGTCGCCGAGCCGGGCGTGGAACCGGCCGTGGAACCGGTTCCGGTGGTCGGCTTCGAACCGCTGGTCGAGCCGGTTCCGGGCGTCACAGGCTTCGACGCCGCACCGGCAGCGGACGAACCAGCCGAGGCAGAACCGGCCGCGTTCGAACCCTTCGCCCCTGTCGAGCCGCTCGACGAGGGTCCGTCGTGTGCATCCTCGTCACCGTCGAGCTCCTGCGCTGCGGCGTTGACCTTGTCGGTCGCCGTCTGGACGGCATCGGCCACCGCCGGAGCCTTCTCGCGGATCGACTGGTTGGCCTTCTCGACCGTCTCCTGCACCTTCGGGTCGGTCCACAGCTCCTGCAACTGCGCCTTGAGCTTCTCGTAGCTCTGGCGGCCGGTCCGAGATCCGAGGACGTACCCGATTCCCAGTCCGGCCAGGAGAATCAATCGCTTCTTCATGGTTGTGCTCTCCTTCGCTGCGTCGCAAATGTGTTCTGAGCCACCAGCCTATACCGACACACCGGGTCAGTGGTGAGGCAATTTCGCGCTGCGAGGTCGATCGCGCCACCGTCCGCCAGGGCAGGCGCGCACTGCCGCGCACGGCGTCGATGGGGAAAAGCGACATTGCCGGAAAACTCCCAGCGTCAGCGGACTGTGTCCTCAGCGCAGCGACACCGTCACAGACTCGGCTGCTGCTGCGTGATGCAGTGGATGCCGCCGCCGCGGGCGTAGAGCTCGCGGGCATCGACCCCGACCACGGTGCGACCCGGGTACACCCGCTCGAGGATCGCCTGCGCCTCGGCGTCCATCGGGTCATCGAACGTGCACGCGATGACTCCGCCGTTCGTCACGAGATGGTTGACGTAGGAGTAGTCGACCCAGCCCTCGTCGTCCTCGAGGATCTCCGGCGCCGGAATCGGCACGACCTCGAACGGCTGACCGTCGGCGGTCGTCTCGTTCGCGAAGAACTCCTTGAGCTGCTCACTGAACTCATGGTCCGGATGCTCGGGATTGCGCTGATCGTGGACGAGGACGACACCGGGGCTCGGCATCGTCGCCACGATGTCGACGTGCCCGCGCGTGCCGAAGGTCTGATTGTCCCGGTGCAGCCCGTGATCGAGCCAGATGACCTTCTTCGCGCCGATCGTGCGGGCGAACTCGGCCTCGACATCGGCCTCGGTGAGCCCCGGATTCCGTCCCGGATCGAGCTGCACGCTGCGGGTGGCGAGCACCGTTCCGTGGCCATCGACGTGGATGCCGCCGCCTTCGTTGCGCAGCTGCGAGGAGATCACCGGAACGTCCGCGGCCTCGGCGACGAAGCGCCCGATGTGCTCATCGTTGTCCCACGTCGCCCACTCCTGCGCGCCCCAGCCGTTGAACACCCAGTCGACGGCCGCGAGCTTCCCCTCGTCGTCGACGACGAAGGTCGGGCCGATGTCGCGCATCCACGCATCGTCGAGTTCCGCAGTGACGATCTCGATGCCCTCGCCGAGGTGGCGCTTGGCGTGGTCGACCTGCGCCGGGGAGACGACGACGGTGACCGGGGTGAACTCACTGGCCGCATTGGCCACGGCCGCCCACGTCGTGCGCGCCGCCTCGGCGTCCTCCTCCGAGGCACCCAGCGCATAGCCCGAGGACGGGAACGCCATCCAGATGCGGTCGTGGGCGGCGGTCTCTGCCGGCATGCGGTACGTCATCGTCTACCTCTTCTGTGGTGCTCTCATCCGGAAATCTGGTGGTGCGACTGCGGACGCAGTGTGACTCCGAGTCTAGCGATCCTGCTCGCGGCAGGACCTGCGGATTCCGCACCTGCCGACCCCGTATAGTCGGGCGAGGAGATCAGTCCGGCAAGGGAGACCGACTGGCAGCGCCGAAGGGAGTCGCACGTGAAGACCGAGGACATCGACGAGCTCTTCGCCAGGAAGGGGACCGGTCCGCTGGCCGGGATCCTCGTCGCGGACTTCTCCCGGGTCCTCGCCGGCCCGTACGCGACGATGATGCTCGCCGACCTCGGCGCCACGGTCATCAAGGTCGAGGGCCGCACCGGTGACGACACCCGGTACTGGGCACCGCCTCGGCGCGGGGACGATGCGACGTACTTCCTCACGGCCAACCGGAACAAGCACTCCGTCGTCCTCGACTTCACCGACCCCGACGATCGCGCCCTCGCCCAGGAGCTCGCCCGCCGGGCCGACGTCCTCGTCGAGAACTTCAAGGCCGGGGGCCTGGCCAAGTACGGCCTCGACTACGACTCGGTGCGGGCGGAGAACCCGGGCATCGTCTACGCCTCGGTGACCGGTTTCGGGCGGGACAATCCGCAGCCGGGCTACGACCTCCTCATCCAGGGACTGTCGGGGTTCATGAGCGTCACCGGCACCGAGGAGTCCGGCCCGGTCAAAGCCGGTGTCGCGATCGTCGACGTGTTCACCGGCCTCCACACGACCGTCGGCATACTCGCCGCACTCGTCCACCGCCAGGAGACCGGTATCGGGCAGCTCGTCGAGACGAACCTGCTCTCCTCGGCGCTCTCGGGCCTGGCGAACCAGACCTCGGCCTACATCGCCGGCGGTGTCGTGCCGCGGGCGATGGGCAACGCCCACCCGAGCCTCTACCCCTACCAGCCGATGCCCACCGCTGACGGCCAGATCATCATCGCCATCGGCAACGATGCTCAGTTCGGCAAGCTCGCCGAGGTGCTCGGCCACCCCGAATGGGCAGCTGACGACCGTTTCGCCCAGGCCGCGAACCGCAACGAGAACCGTGCCGAGCTCGAGCCCTACCTCGTCGCCGCCCTCGCCCGGAAGACGAACCAGGAATGGTACGAGCTCCTCTCAGCGGCCGGGCTGCCGAGCGCGCCGATCAACACGATCGCCGAGGGCGTCGAACTCGCCGCCCGACTCGGCCTCGACCCCATCGCCGAGGCGGGCACCGGTGACCGCGTCATCCCCACCGTGGCCAACCCGATCCGCCTGTCCGAGACGCCGCCGAGCTACGATCTCGCGCCCCCGATGCTCGGGCAGAGCACCGAGGCGGTCAAGGAGTGGCTGCGACAGCCGGCGGGGGAGTGAGTCCGGTGGCAGGGCGCACGACTCCGGCGGCAGGGCATGTGGCGCCGGCGGCAGGGATCGTTGCCGGCGGGAACTGTGTGATGGCGAAAAGTCGACGGGAGCGCTCGCGACTCGGTTAGCCTAGAGTCTGAACGAACCCTGAATCGCCAGGTGATCGGTGCCCGCGGCCGCGGGTTCCGCGGCGGTGTGGCCGACGACGAATCCGGAACTGAGATGGACGACACGAAGAGCACTGCTTCGCCGCGAACAGCGAAGTCGAAGACGAATCCCGTGGTCAAACGCACGATCATGGTCATCGCCATGGCGCTGACCGGGTTCCACCTGTTCGCCTCGTTCCTCTGGATCGCGCCCTCGTCGACGCTGCGGGAGGTCATCCCCGGCAACCTGCTCTCGCAGTACATGATCCCGATGTGGGGACAGTCGTGGAGCGTGTTCGCCCCCGAACCGATCAACGGCGACTACTACTTCGACGTCCGCGCCGTCGTCTCCACCCCGGACGGCGGAGAGGAGACGACGGACTGGGTGCGGGCGACCGATGTCGAACTCGACCACTCGACGTACAAGCTCTTCCCGCCGCGCTCAGCCGGCCTCGGCATCAGTGTGGCCTCCGATCTCAAGGGATCGTGGGACGACCTCAGCGACGACCACAAGTCGATCGTCGCACTCGACTACTTCCGGGGAGAGGACTCGGTCGAGCGGCTGACGACGAAGCTCGACGAGTACGCCGACCCCGACGGCGTGGTCGACGACTACCTGGCGGACGAGAACACGGCGACGGCGTACGCGACGCAGGTCGCGCTCGCCGTCTGGGGCGAGGATGTGCAGCGGGTCCAGTTCCTCGCGGCCCGGCAGAACGTCGTGCCGTTCGCGCAGCGCAACGACAAGGATGCCGAGCGTCCCGCGGTCCAGCCCGCCACCGTCGGCTGGCGGGCGCTGACCTTCGCCGATGACCAATCGAATGAGGACTTCGCGGACTACTTCTGCGCCTCGGACACAGTGAGGTGCGTCAGTGAGCAGTGAGACACCGGCCGGGAAGAGGACCACGACGTCGTCGGACGCAGTCTCGGCGGATGACGCGACGGCTGCGGGTGCGACGTCAGGGGGCGCAGCGCACGCTCGTGCACAGCAAGCGACTGTGGACCGGGACGACCACAGCGGCGGCACTGACGGCTCCGGCGGCGCTGACCGCACCAACGGCTCTGACAGCACCGACACCCTCGAGAGCAGCCACCACAGCGACGGCGCCGACCGCTCATCGACCGATGGCGCCGCTGACGGCTCGGCCACCCCTGTCGCCGCCCGCATCGTGACGAAGCTCGCCAGCGGATGGAACTGGCTCGAGGAGATGCTCACCGGCCGCTACCACGCGACCTACGGACTCGCCGTCACCCGCATCCTCATCGGAGTGACGGGGCTCGGGCTCATCCTCACGAACTTCGCGGCCCGCAACTATGCCTTCGGCGTCGGGGCGGCCTGGAACGGCGAGATCGCCGAACCCCAGAGCGACTTCCCGAACATCTGGCTGTTCTCCCTCTTCCACCGGGCGGTGACGAACCCGCCGCTGTTCACGGCGATGATCATCGGCCTCGCCGTGCTCGCCGTGACGATCATCCTCGGCTGGCGCACCCGCATCATCCTGCCGTTCTACCTCGTGGCCTGGGTGAGCTTCATCGAGCTCAACGACAGTGCCGGCGACCAGGGCGACAACGCCTACCGGATCTTCCTCATCGCGCTCCTCTTCGCCGACACGACGCGACGCTGGTCCCTCGACTCCCGCCGCCACCGGAAGCGCTTCGGCACCCTCCCGGCAGCCGCCGACGGCCCGTGGATCCTCATCATGGCGAACAACCTCGCGATCGTCGTGCTCGCCTTCCAGGTCTGCGCGATCTACATGTCCGGGGGACTCTACAAGGCCGGCGGCCAGGCGTGGCAGCACGGCTACGCGGTCTACAACCCGCTGCAGACCCTCCAGTTCGGCACCTGGCCGGTGCTCTCCGACCTCGTCACCGCGTGGGGGCCCGGCGTCGTCGTCATCTCGTGGGGGTCGATCCTCTTCCAGTGCGCCTTCCCGTTCATGCTCTTCAACCGCTACACGAGGGTCGTCGCGCTCCTCGGCATCCTCTCGTTCCACCTCGGCATCGCCCTCCTCATGGGCCTGCCGTGGTTCTCGCTGACGATGATCGCCGTCGACGCGATTTTCATCAAGGACAGCAGCTACGAGAAGCTCAGCGCACTCCTGCGACGCTGGTGGTCGTCAACGGGCATAGGCTCCCGGAGCGGTGCCCGACAGACCGGCTGAGCGCGGCAGGCCGGCTGAGCGCTGCACCCTCACCGAGGTGGCCGCAGACGCAGCGACAGACACAACGAGGGGGCGACCGGTGCGGTCGCCCCCTCGTCCAATCTGTGCTCACTTCTTCGCGTGCAGCTCCAGTCCTGTCGTGTCGGCGTGCACCGGCATCGTCACTTCGACGGTGTCGCCGTCCTGGACGTCACCGGCGAGCATCGCACGGGCGAGCTTGTCGCCGATCTCGCGCTGCACGAGGCGACGCAGCGGACGCGCGCCGTAGGCGGGATCGTAGCCTTCGAGCGCCAGCCAGTCCTTCGCCTCCTGCGTGACGTCGAGCGTGATCCGGCGGTCGGCCAGACGCTTGTCCATGCTCTTGATCTGCAGGTCGACGATCGAGGTCAGCTCGTCGTTGCTCAGCGCATCGAAGAGCACGATGTCGTCGAGGCGGTTGAGGAACTCGGGCTTGAACGCCGAGGCGACGACGTCCATGACCGCGTCCTTCTGCTCCTGCTCGGTCATCGCTTGATCGACGAGGAACTGCGAACCGAGGTTCGAGGTGAGGATGAGGATCGTGTTCCGGAAGTCGACCGTGCGGCCCTGACCATCCGTGAGACGACCGTCATCGAGCACCTGCAGGAGGATGTCGAAGACGCTCGGGTGCGCCTTCTCCACCTCATCGAGGAGGACGACGGAGTACGGCCGACGGCGCACCGCCTCGGTGAGCTGACCGCCCTCGTCGTAGCCGACGTAGCCGGGAGGCGCACCGACGAGCCGCGAGACCGTGTGCTTCTCGCCGTACTCGCTCATGTCGATGCGGATGAGGGCCTTCTCGTCGTCGAAGAGGAAGTCGGCCAGCGACTTCGCGAGCTCCGTCTTGCCGACACCCGTGGGGCCGAGGAAGAGGAACGAACCGGTCGGGCGATCCGGGTCGGAGACCCCGGCCCGGGACCGGCGGATCGCATCGGAGACCGCTGCAACCGCGTCCTTCTGCCCGATGAGTCGCTTGCCCAGCTCGTTCTCGGCGCCGAGGAGCTTCTCGACCTCGCCCTGCATGAGACGTCCGGCGGGGATGCCGGTCCACGAGGCGACGACCTCGGCGATGTCGTTGGCCGTGACCTTGTCGCTGACCATCGGATCCGAGCTCTGCCCGGCATCGGCTTCGGCCTCTTCGGCTTCGGCCTCGGCGATCTCCTTCTGCACGGCGGGGATCTCCCCGTAGAGCAGGCGGGACGCCGTCTCCAGGTCGGTGTCGCGCTGGGCCTTCTCGGCCTGCGACCGCAGCTCGTCGAGCTTCGTCTTCAGCTCACCGACCCGGTTGAGGCCGGCCCGCTGGGATTCCCACGTCGCCTCGAGGGCACGGAGGTTCTCCTCCTTGTCGGCGAGGTCGGCGCGCAGATTGCTCAGGCGCTCCTGCGACGCGGAGTCCGTCTCCTTCGACAGCGCCATCTCCTCCATCTTCAGACGGTCGACCGAGCGGCGCAGCTCGTCGATCTCCGCCGGAGCGGAGTCGATCTCCATGCGCAGCCGGCTGGCCGCCTCGTCGACGAGGTCGATCGCCTTGTCCGGCAGCTGACGGCCGGTGATGTACCGGTTCGACAGACCCGCCGCGGCGACGAGCGCGCCGTCGTTGATCGAGACCTTGTGGTGGGCCTCGTAGCGCTCCTTGAGACCGCGGAGGATCGCGATCGTGTCCTCGACGCTCGGCTCCCCGACGTAGACCTGCTGGAAGCGACGCTCGAGCGCCGGATCCTTCTCGATGTTCTCGCGGTACTCGTCGAGGGTCGTCGCGCCGATGAGCCGCAGCTCGCCGCGGGCGAGCATCGGCTTGAGCATGTTGCCGGCGTCCATCGAGGAGTCGCCGCCGGCACCGGCGCCGACGATCGTGTGGAGCTCGTCGATGAACGTGATGATCTGGCCGTCGGCGTTCTTGATCTCCTCGAGCACCGCCTTGAGCCGCTCCTCGAACTCGCCGCGGTACTTCGCGCCGGCCACCATGGCCGAGAGGTCGAGGCTGATGAGCGTCTTGTCCCGCAGCGACTCGGGCACGTCACCGGCGACGATGCGCTGGGCGAGGCCCTCGACGACGGCCGTCTTGCCGACTCCGGGCTCGCCGATGAGGACGGGGTTGTTCTTCGTCCGGCGGGAGAGCACCTGGATGACGCGACGGACTTCCTTGTCGCGGCCGATGACGGGATCGAGCTTCCCCTCGCGCGCGGCGGCGGTGAGGTCGATGCCGAACTTCTCGAGCGACTGCATCGTGTCCTCGGGGTTCTCCGAGGTCACCTTCTTGCCTCCGCGCAGCTCCGGCAGAGCCGCGAGCAGGGCGTCGCGGCTGGCGCCGTTGGCGCGCAGCGCATCGCCGGAGCCGTCATGGCCGCCGGCGGCGGCGAGCAGCAGATGCTCGGTGGAGACGTACTGGTCTCCGAGCGAGGTCATCTCCTCCTGCGCCTGGTTCATCAGCTCGAGGGCGGCCCGGGACAGGCTCGGCTGCGCCACGGACTGTCCGCTCACGGTGGGGAAGCCGCCGATGACGGCGGCGACCGCGGTGAGCACGGTGTTGCGGTCAGCGCCGACATTCGCCAGGAGGTTCGAGGCGAGAGAATCGGGCTGCTCGAGCAGTGCGGCCACGATGTGGGCGGGCTCGACCTGGTTGTTGTGGCGCGCAACGACGTCGTTGACTGCCGTCTGCAGCGCCTCTCGCGATTTGGTGGTCATCTGTGCGTCCATGCGCATCTCCTCAACAGTGGTGGATTGTGCTTCTCTCTGGTGCAACGCCTCCAAAGTTGAGTCTATTCCACTCAACTTTGATTTTCGAGGGTCAGTTCACACAAGCGATCATGTCAGGGGTCCCATGCCTCCGTCCCGGTCATGACTGCAGCACCGCCTGCAGGTCGAAGCGCCGCAGCACCTTGTCCGCCGCCTCGGGGTCGATGCCGCGTTCGCGGCGGGCCCGGAGCACCTCGTCGCGGGCGGCCTGCATCGCCCGCTTCTGCACGGCGAGGAGCCGCTGGCGGTTCTCCTTGAACTCGGTCGCCTTCTCCGCACTCACCTGATCATCGGGAGTGCCGAGCAGCTGGGTGCGCAGCGTCCTGAACCGGGTCCGCAGCGCCTCGGCGACATCATCGGGCAGGTCGTCATCGGACTGGATCTGCCTGATCGCCGCGGCATACGCGCGCTTCGCGATCTCCTCCGTCTGCCGCCTCTCCTTCTCCGCCTCGTCGTCGATGCCGAGGGCACCGACGACGGCCGGGAACGTCAGGCCCGCGAGGACGAGGGTGACGAGGAGGACGACGGCGGCGGCGACGAGGAGGTAGGAGCGACCGGGGAACGGCTCGCCGGTGTCGGTCAGCTGCGGGATCGACAGGGCCAGGGCGATCGTCGCCAGCCCGCGCATCCCGCCCCAGGTCATGAGCACCGAGTCGCGGACGTTGAGCGGGGCCGCGTCCGGATCCTCCTCCCGGATGCGCTTGCTGATGAGCAGCATGGAGAGCAGGAGCCAGACGAATCGCACGACGATGATGACCGCGGCGATCGCCAGCCCGATGAGCACGGCGCGCCCGAGGTCGGCGTTCTCGGTCTCGATGACGACGCGGAGGTCGAGGCCGATGAGGCCGAACGCGATGCCGGTGATGAGCATCTCGAGGACCTGCCATGTCGTGGCCTGCGTGACGCGTTCAGCGGAGTTGCCCTCGACGTCGCGCCGGCGGACCTCGAGGGCGGCGACGACGACGGCGATGACGCCGCTGGCGTGGAAGTGCTCGGCGAGCAGGTAGACGCCGAAGGGGAGGACGAGGAGGAGGGAGGAGCGGGCGACCGTGTGGTCGATCCGCTCCATCACCCACCACGCGACGAAGACGACGAGCCAGCCGATGGCGATCGCGACGACCGCCGAGAGGACGAAGGCGACGGCGAGGCTGCCGAAGTCGACATCCGTGTCGGCCAGGGCGGCGGCCATCGCGGTCTGGAAGATGACGAGGGAGGCGGCGTCGTTGAACAGGCCCTCGCTCTGCAGGGTGCTCATGATCCGGCGCGGGATCGACACGGTGCCGGCGACCGCGTCGACGGCGACGGGGTCCGGCGGGGCGAGCATCGCGCCGAGGGCGATGGCCGCGGCGATCGTGATCCCCGGGATGAGGAGCAGCGCGGAGCCGGCGACGGCGGCGACCGTGACGCCGACGAGGGCGATGGCCATGCCGAGGATCGTCCGCCACCGGATCGCGAAGAGCGCCCACGAGGTCTTCTGCGCGGCGGCGAAGAGCAGCGGCGGGAGGAAGAGGGGGAGGATGAGCTCGGGATCGATCGTGACATCGGCGAAGGTGGGGATGAACGCGCCGGCGATGCCGACGACGACCATGAGCGCCGGCCAGGGCAGACGGAGCCGCTGTCCGATCCCGACGACGATGCTCGTCGCCGCGCCGAAGCCGATGACCATGAGCAGAGTCGTCATCGGCATCCTCCTGCGGCGGCGTGTGCGAGCAGGCTGTTCGCACAGGTATCGGTTGCGACAGTGCCCATTGTAGGCTCGCGCTCACCGCTTGAGAGGGGAAAGGGTGAGGAAATCGCGGCGCCGAGGCGGGGCCGGGGTGTCGCGGGCCGGTGCGGACCGTGCGATGTCGCGGATGCGGATCGACCACGTGGGCATCCGCGCGGATGCGGGCCCGGCGTCGGCTACAGTGGCACTAGCAGGGCGACGCACAGCGTGCGGGAGAGCGGTTGAAGGGAAGGAGCAGCGGTGGCGATAGTGGTGACCGGCGCAAGCGGCTTCATCGGCGGAGCCATCGCTCGCGCCCTGGCGGCGCGTGACGAGACGGTCTATGCGCTCTGCCGCCGCGACCCGGAGATCCCCGGGGTCAACTTCCACGAGTGGGACATCAGGCAGCCGGCCCCGACCGCGGTGCAGTCGCTGGCGAAGTCCGTCACCGCGGTCTTCCACTGCGCCGGACTCACCGATGTCACCGCGGCCTACGACGACTTCTACGATGTCCGCGTGACCGGCACGCGCCACGTCCTCGACGTCTTCGCCGACGCCCGGATCGTCCACATCTCCTCGACGACGGTCTACTCGCCCACCCAGCCGCACACCGATCTGTGGGAGGAGGCGGGCCCGCAGGATCCGAGCGAGTACCACGACGACTATGCGAAGACGCATGTGCTCGCCGAACAGCTGCTCGCCCGCATCCGCCCGGACGCCGCCGTCCTCCGTCCCGCCGCGGTCTACGGCCCGGGGGAGACGATGCTCATGCCCAGCCTCAGCCACTTCGCGAAGAAGGGCGTGCTCACCCTGCCCGGCGGCGGTCGGCAGAAGATGACGCTGACGGCGATCGACAACCTCGTGCGGGCCGCGCTCGCGTGCCTCGATGTGCCCTCGGCCTCCGGTCCGTTCAACATCGGCGACCCCACGCCGTACCGGCTCAAGGACGCCGTGGCCACGCACTTCGCGCGCATGGGCTATCCGCCGGTCGTCATCGAGGCGATCGCGAAGGACAAGGCCCTCGTCGCGGCGAAGGTCGGGCTCAAGGTCAAGTCCCTCTTCAAGCGCGGCGACAGCGCCCGGCTCTTCCTCGTCGAGTACCTGCAGTTCGACCGGACGTACAACCTCTCCCGGCAGCAGCGCGTCCTCGGCATCTCGACGACGCAGTTCCTCACGCCCTCGCGCTTCCAGCAGGGCCCCGACGCCCCGGACCGGAGCGCCTAGACCGACTGCGCCACGGCCCGTCCGGTCCGCAGCCCCGTGAAGATGCACCCGCCGAGGAACGTCCCCTCGAGCGCGTTGTACCCGTGCATGCCCCCGAAGCCGCTGACCTCACCGGCGGCGAAGAGCCCGGGGATCGGCGTCCCGTCGGACGCGAGCACCTCACCCTCGAGGTTCGTCTCGAGCCCGCCGAGGGTCTTGCGTGAGAGGATCCCCAGCCGCACCGCAATGAGCGGGCCGTGCGCGGGATCGAGGATCTCATGCGGTGGCGCCACCCGCACGATCCGATCGCCGAGGTAGCGGCGGGCTCCGTGGATCGCCTGCACCTGCGGGTCCTTCGAGTAGGGGTTGGCGACCTCCCGGTCCCGGTCGACGATCTGGGCGACGAGGTGGTCGTGGTCGATGACGGGTCCGCGGGAGCGCGCGTTCATCCCCGCGACGAGCTCCTCGGTCGTGTCCGCGACGACGAAGTCGGCACCGAAGCGCGTGAACGCCTCGACCGGGGCCGGAGCCCCGGTGGACCGGGCGCGCGCGAGGCTCAGCCGCCAGTCCTTGAGCGTGATGTCGGGGTTCTGCTCGGAGCCCGAGAGCGCGAACTCCTTGGCGATGATCGTCTCGTTGAGGACGAACCACGAGTAGTCGTGACCGGTGCCGAGGATCGCCGCCATCGTCCGGTTCGTGTCGAAGCCCGGGTAGTTCGGGGCGGGGAAGCGGTTGCCGGCGGCGTCGAACCACAGCGACGACGGTCCCGGGATGATCCTGATCCCGTGGCCCGGCCAGATCGGATTCCAGTTCTCGATGCCCTCCGTGTACGCCCAGATCCGGTCGCGGTTGATGAGGTTCGCCCCGGCCGCCTGCGCGATGTCGAGCATCCGCCCGTCGACGTGCGCGGGCACGCCGGCCAGCAGGTGGGCGGGGAACTCGCCGAGGCGGTCGGTGGGCCAGAAGCGGCGCAGCAGTTCGGCATTGTGGCCGATCCCGCCGCTGGAGACGATGACGGCGGGAGCGCGGAACTCGAACTCGCCGACCTCCTCGCGGTTCGAGGCCACACCCCTGGCCGTCGGACTCGGGGCGAGCACGTGCCCGCGGATGCCGACGACGGCGCCGTCGGCGACGACGAGTTCGTCGACCCGGTGGCGGAAGCGCAGGTCGACGAGCCCGCGCTCCTCCGCCGCCTCGACGGGTTCCCGGAACACCCGGACCACCTCGGGGCCGGTGCCCCACGTGAGGTGGAACCGGGGTACGGAGTTCCCGTGCTCGGAGGCACCGGACCCACCGCGCTCGGCCCAGCCGACGATCGGGGTGAGCCGCAGACCGAGCCTGCGCAGGTAGTCCCGCTTCTCCCCGGCGGCGAACTCGAGGTAGGCGTCGGCCCACGCGCGCGGCCAGCGGTCCTCGGCCCGGTCGAAGCCCGCCGAGGCGGCCCAGTCCTGCCGCGCGAGGGCGAGGGAGTCCCGGACGCCGAGGCGGCGCTGCTCGGGGGAGTCGACGAGGAACAGGCCGCCGAGCGACCAGTGGGCCTGCCCGCCGAGGTTGGCCCGGTTCTCCTGGTCGACGATGAGCACGGACCTGCCGGCCTGCGTGAGCTCGTGGGCGGCGACGAGCCCGGCGAGGCCGGCTCCGACGATGATCGCGTCCGGGGTCGGTGAGGTGGCGGCGGTGCTCATCGGGCTCGACTCCTTCGTCGGCGGGTGGGGTCAGGCGGTCGGCGAACCATCCGCAGCGTCGAGGATGCCGGACATCCAGGCGATCGCGTCGTCGAACGAGGCGTCGGTCGTCGTCGGATCGACGATCGGCCGGGTGCCGTCGGCGCTCGGGTAGCTGCCGAGGAAGGTCAGGGACCGGGCGACCCGGTGGACGCCGATGAGGGCATCGGAGACCCGAGCTTCGCTGATGTGGCCGAGCAGGTCGATCGAGAACTGGTAGAGGCCGAGGCGGTCGCCGGTCGGGCGCGACTCGATCCGCGACATCGTGATCCCGCGCGTCGAGAACTGCTCGAGGAGTTCGAGGAGGGCGCCGGCCCGGTCGGAGCGCAGGGCCGCGACGACCGTGGTCTTGTCCGCTCCCGTCGGGTCGGGAATGCGTCCGGGCAGGGTGACGACGACGAAGCGGGTGACGGCATCCTGGCGGTCGCCGATGTCCTCGGCGATGACGTCGAGGCCGTAGCGCTGCGCGGCCAGGGCCGGGCACACGGCGGCGACGTAGTCCGCGGCGTCGCCGGCGAGGTCGCGGGCGGCCGCGGCCGTCGAGGACGTCGGAATGTAGACGGCGTCGGGGAAGTGCTCGGCCATGTAGCCGCGCACCTGCGCCTCACCGTGCGGGTGGCTGCCGAACGACGTGATCGCGGTCGGGTCGGTGCCCGGGCGCACCGCGAGGACGAAGCGGACGGGCACGACCACCTCGGCGATGATCTGCAGGTCTCCGTGCCCGGTGAGCGCGTCGATCGTCGCGGGCACACCGCCTTCGACGGAGTTCTCGATCGGCACGATCGCGGCCGCGCAGTCGCCGTCGAGGACGGCGTCGAGGGCGGCCGCGGCGCCCCGCATCGGCAGGGTCGTCGCCGTCTCGGTCTGTCCCTGCTCGCCGAGGTAGCTGAGCAGGGCGGCTTCGGTGAAGGTCGCCTCGGGGCCGAGGTACGCGTACCTCATGAGGACGCCTGCTTCGCCTGCCGCCGCCTGGCCATGAGCGCCCGGGCGACATCGCGGTACTGGGCGGCGCGGTGGAGCTGCGCCTTGAGATCGCGGCCGGTGACCCGGTGGTGGAGGTCGCATTCGACCTCCTCGACGCGCAGCCCGGCGTTGACGACGTCGATCGTCATGCCGGTCTCCACACCCCACCCGGCGGCGAACGGCAGGGCCGCGTCGAAGGCCTCCCGGGAGAGGCAGCGCATGCCCGACAGGGGCTGGGTGGCCTCGAACCCGGAGAGTTCGGCGATGCCCTTCTTCGCGAGCCCGACGACGAAGCCGAAGCCCCCGCCCTTGCGCTTCTGCGCGGGCAGGATGGCGATCGTCATATCGGCCTCTCCGGCGAGCACGGGGGCTGCCAGGGGTGCGGTGTTGACCGCGGAGTCCTCGAGGTCGCCGTCGATGAAGAGCAGCGCCCGGTGGGCCGGAGTCTGTCCGGGCGGGGTCTGAGAGATCTCCCGGTTGCGGATCGCGAAGGCCCCGGTCATCATCGCCGCGGCCTTGCCCTTGTTCTTCGGGTGGGTGACGACCTCGGCGCCGGCGCGCCGGGCCACGGTGCCGGTGTCATCGCTCGACCCGTCGTCGACGACCATGACGATGTCGACGCCGGGGATGAGCTTCGTGCTCGCCACGGTCGCCGCGATGCGCTCGGCCTCATTCATCGCGGGGATGACGGCGGCGATGCCGATCGGGCTCGGGTGCTCAGCCATGGTCAGTGGATGGTGAGCTGGCGGGCGACGATGCCGGAGCGGGTCCGGCGGGCCTCGGTGCTCAGCGGGGAGTCGTCGCTCAGGGCCTCGTCGAGACGGGTCGCGAACTCGGCGATCGGCTCCTCGACGTCGTCGACCTGGGTGCCGAACTCGAGCTCCCAGACGGGCACGATGATCCCGTGGGCGCGGAAGTAGCCGAGGAACGTCCCCGGTCCGCCGAGGTCGTTGCGCCCCTCGGCCTGCAGCCGCGCGAGGGCGTCGACGACCTGGTCCTCGCCTTCGCTGCGGGCCCAGCGCACATAGGTCCGGCCCGACATCTCCGTCCAGTAGGCGGAGTCGACGGAGGCGAGCTTCTCCGTCGGGGCGATCGAGTCGTTGGCCTGTTCGAGGGCCGCCGCCACCTCGGCGTCGTCACCGGGCAGCTCCCAGTACTCGAAGGTCTCGAGGACGCGGACGTCGAAGGGGTGGGCGTCGTCGAGGATGTCCTGCAGCCGCGGTCCCTCACCGGGTTCGGTCGTCGCCTCGATCGTCGTGCCGGGGCTCGCGTCGACAGCGGCGAGGATGCCGCGGGCGACGTCACGGGAGGCATCGGTCGAGGACACGGGCACCTGCATGCCGGCGAGCACGGTCCCGTCCTCGCGGTGCCAGGCCTGCCAGGCCGCCGGCAGCAGGGAGGCGATCGTCACGGTGTGTCCGCCGAAGTCCTCGCGCAGCCGGACCTCCGCGGTCGCGGCGGGCACGAGTTCGCGCAGGCAGATGAGGTCGGCTTCGAACGGCAGGCCCTCGAAGGGGCGGGGCACGAAGGCCGTGGCCTGAGCCCGGGCCAGACGCTTGGCGATGAGGTCTTCCTTGGAGCGCTTCGACTTCTTTCCCATGGGACGCAAGTCTAATCGGTGCCGGGCCCCTGGGCGGTCAGCGTCCGGTGCGGCGTCAACTCTCCCCGGCGACGGGAATGAAGTACCGGGTCGAGTGGGACTCGTCCATCCGCACCCGCAGAGTGTCGCCGGGGGAGGGCAGTCCCGCCCGGTCCGGGTTGTCCGGGGTGAGCCCGAGGGTCTCGAAGCGGATGATCCCATGGCGGCCCACCTCGTCGGCGGCGAGGACGTAGGAGTGCTTGAGCTCGCGGATGGTCACTTCGATCGAGGGCGCCTCGGCGTCGGGGTCGGTCATCGCCCGCGGCGGGGCCGCGTTGCCGAGGCCGAGGTAGGCGCCGACGTCGTCGGCGATGAAGCCGGCGACGGAATCGGCCTGCGCGAAGAGCCCGGCGAGGACGAGGCCGAGCCTCTCCTGCTGCGAGTCGGAGGTGAGCACCTGACCGGGTTTGAAGAGGTGCTCCTCGGAGAGCACGCACCACGCGTCCTGGAGGATCGTGCGGATCTGGAGTTCGACGAGGACGGAGGGCTCGGAGTCGAAGGGCACCTCGACGATGAGGTGGCGTCCCCGGTAGCCCGAGGGCTTCGGGTGCGCGGAGTAGTCGCGCACCTCGGCGATCGACAGGGACGAATCGTCGTTCGGATCGGTGAGCACGTCCCAGAGCACGGCCTGCTCGCGTTCGGTGCGGCACACCACCCGGGCTCCGACGACGTCGATGACCTGGTTCTCGACCTCGACGGCCTCGTGGATCTCATCGTTGGCGTCGGCGAGCTTCCGGCGCAGCTTCTCGCCCGTGCGCAGCGGGTCCTTGATCCGGCCGGGGACGATGCGGACGCGGTCCTCCGTCAGCTGCGGAGACCGCGAGCGGGCGGACTCGATCCAATCCTCGACCGTCTCGAGCGCTGCCCTCCAGGTGGACTCGCGCCGGTCGTAGGCCTCACCGACTAGCTCGCGGACTTTTGCTGACATCGTCGTCACCTTCCTCCTGGTTCAACTTCACCAGATGAGACGGGCGATGTCCATGCTTTGCGCGTCGTTTTGCGCGACCGGATCCCTCGCCGAGGCGGTGCCGGGGAATCCGCGAGCGGAATCCGCGGGCAGGATCCGCGGGCGCGATCGACCGCCCGCGCGACCCAGCAGTCCCAGCCGACCTCAGAGGTCGTAGTCGACGATGACGGGGGCGTGGTCGGACGCGCCCTTGCCCTTGCGCTCCTCGCGGTCGATCTGCGCGGATACCGCCGCCTCGGCGAGCGCCGAGGATGCGAGCTCGAAGTCGATGCGCATCCCCTCCTTCTTCGGGAAGCGCAGCTTCTGATAGTCCCAGTACGTGTAGACGCCGGGCCCCGGGGTGAACTGCCGGGTCACCTCCTGCAGGCCCGCGCCGAGCAGGTCGGTGAACGCCGCGCGCTCGGGCGGGGAGACGTGGGTGGCGCCGTCGAAGGCCGCCATGTCCCAGACGTCCATGTCGAGCGGGGCGACGTTGAAGTCGCCGCAGAGGACGATCCGCTTCTCAGGGTCAGCGGCGAGCTGCCCGGCGATGTCGGCCGTCAGCGCCCGGTACCACTCAAGCTTGTAGGCCAGATGCGGGTGGTCGAGCTCACGGCCGTTGGGCACGTAGAGGGAGTGGACCCGCACCCCGCCGCACGTCGCCGACAGCGCACGCGCCTCGACGACGCCTTCGTACTCGGGGATGCCGGCGAAGCCGATCTGCGGATCGCTCAGCCCCACGCGGGAGGCGATCGCCACGCCGTTCCACTGGTTGAGCCCGTGGAAGGCGACCTCGTAGCCGCGGGAGTCGAAGATCTCCCGGGGGAACTGGTCGTCCCGGCACTTGAGCTCCTGGATGGCGAGCACATCGGCATCGGAGCGGTCGAGCCACGCTCCGATCCTCTCCTGGCGGGCACGGATCGAGTTGACATTCCACGTCGCGATTCTCACCCCACCACCCTAACCGGTTACCGGATAGTCTGAAGCCATGCCTGACGCTCTCAACGCCCACCTCGGCCACGACGGATCACCGGTCCCCGACTCCTACTACGTGCGCCGCGGCGAGGACCGCTTCGTCTCGACCCTGCACAGCCAGGGGGCGTGGCAGCCCGGCGAGCAGCATCTCGCGCCCGCGTCGGGGCTCATCCTCGCCGAGGTCGAACGCCGCCTGCCGAGTGACAAGATCGTCTCGCGCATCAGCTACGACATCCTCGGCGTCATCCACTCCGGTGAGTTCACGATCGACGTCGACCTCGTCCGGCCGGGTCGGACGATCGAACTTGTCGAGGCGCGGATGCGCCACGGGGACCGCGTGAGCATCGCCGCCCGGGTGTGGCGGCTGCTCGGCAGCGACACCGCGGATGTGGCCGACCACGAGTGGACGCACCTGCCCGACCCGGAGTTCGTTCCCGCCGTTCCGTTCGCGCAGCGGTGGTCCGGCGGCTTCATCGCCTCCCTCGAGGGGCGACAGGCCGACGACGCCCGGCCCGGCTCTGCGCGCAGCTGGATCCGCTCGCCCTATCCCCTCGTCGACGGCGAGGTCGACCCGCCGACCGCGGCGCTCGTCAAACTCGTCGACACCGCGAACGGCCTCGCCGTCCGGGTCGACCCGGCGACGACGTTCTTCCCCAACGTCGACCTCACGATCCACCTCACACGCACCCCGGAGCCCGGCTGGGTCGGCTTCGAGACCCGCGTGGCCTTCGGTCCGACCGGGATCGGGGAGACCGCGAGCGTCCTCAGCGACGCCACCGGCCCTCTCGGCACCGCCGCCCAGTCCCTGACCGTGCGGGTGGGGCAGGGCGCGAAGTGAGCGCGAGCCCGCGTCCGAGAGCC
Organism: Brevibacterium sanguinis; assembly: GCF_039528855.1. NCBI lineage: Bacteria > Bacillati > Actinomycetota > Actinomycetes > Micrococcales > Brevibacteriaceae > Brevibacterium > Brevibacterium sanguinis. The sequence goes on from NZ_BAAAMB010000007.1 coordinate 56,247, forward strand.
CTCGTCACCGGCGCGAGTGCCGGGCTGGGGCGCGGGTACGCGCGGGCGCTCGCGGCGGAGCACTATGACCTCGTGCTCGTCGCCCGCACTGAGGACCGGCTGCGGGAGCTGGCGGCGCAGCTCTCGACCGCCCACGGGATCAGCGCCGAGGTGGTCGTCGCCGACCTCGCGACGGAGGCGGGCATCGCCGCGGTCGCGGAGGTCATCAGGTCCACGCGCATCGATGTCCTCATCGGCAATGCCGGCTACGGGCTGAAGGAGGGCCTCCTCGACTCCGATCCCGAGGCGCTCGCCGCTCAGGACCGGGTGCTCAGCACCGCCGTGCGCGAGCTCGCCCTGGCCGCCGTGCCGGGGATGCGGGCCCGCGGTCGCGGCGGGATCATCACGGTCTCCTCGCTCGCGGCCGTGACGACGATGGGCCAGTACGCGGCCTCGAAGGCAGCCGCCCTCGTCTTCACCGAGGCGCTCGCCGGGGAGCTGCGCGACGAGCCGGTCACGGTCACCGCCGTGCTCCCCGGTTTCGTCCGCACGGAGTTCCACGACCGCCTCGGCGCGAGGCGTCCGGGACCGGGCTGGATGTGGCTCGACATCGACGAGGTCGTCGACGTGTCCCTGCGTGACGCGCGGGCCGGAAAGGTCGTCTCAATCCCCGGAATCCACTACCGTCTTGCGGCAAATGCGGCGAGATTGGTCCCGCGCCGTCTCATCCGCTGGGGGTCGGCGGGATTCGCCTTCGATCGGCAGCGCGGCGAGGGCGGTGCGCGAGGGGCCTGAGGGAAACTTTTTCGCAAAGTTTTTTCGGCCGCACGCGGTAAGAGAAGTTGAGGGTTGAACCATCTGACCCACCGCTCTGAACTGGAAATTCGCGGAAGTTCGCGTTCAGCATTCTTGTTCAATGAGACCAAATATGTCTCAAATCATTCTTTACAACAGGCCGTGAAGTGTGGTGGAATTGTGATGTCCGCCCGGTGGGGATCGGGTGGACATAACGGACGTATGGGGATGCGTCCGGGTACTCGAGGGGAGTGCTGCGAGGACCCCGGGTTGACGCGATTACGCGCCCCGGGGTCTTTGTCATTCACGACAAACGCACGTCATGAACAAGTCGCTGACAGGTCACGAACGGGACATGACCGACCGGTTCGAACGGGCGATCAGCTGAGATCGCAACGAGGTCAGCGAAGTCCGTACGACTGGGCGCCCGTTCCGGCGAGCCCGCCGCCCTCGACGATGAGGTAGTCCTCTTCGATGGGGCGCCCCTCGAGGAAGCGCTGGAGGATGTCGAGGGTGCCGGCGGCGTACCTCGCCTGGGCCGACAGCGTCGTTCCCGAGATGTGCGGGGTCATCCCGTTCCACGGCATCGACCGCCACGGGTCGTCGGCGCCGGCCGGCTCCGGATTCCACACATCGCCGGCGTACGCGGCCAGATGCCCCGAGCGCACGGCGGCATCGACGGCGGCGGGGTCGACGAGCTCGGCCCGCCCGCAGTTGACAAGGTACGTTCCACGCCTGAGGGAGCCGAGGAGCTCCGCGTCGAAGAGATGCCGCGTCGCCGGATAGAGCGGAACCTGCAGGCTGATGATGTCCATATGCTGAGCCATCTGACCGATGTCGGGATGGAAGGTGAGGCCGAGCTCCTCCTCGAGTGCGGGGTCGAGCCGGTGCCGCTGCGAGTAGTGGAGCTGAAGTCCGAAGGGCGCGAGCCGCCTGAGCACCCCACGGCCGATCCGTCCGGCGCCGACGGCGCCGAAGGCCATCCCCTGGACGTCGTAGCCGCGGGAGACGCATTCGGCGATGTTCCATCCGCCGCTGGCCGCCGTTAAGTGCGAGGGCAGATAGTTGCGCACGAGGGCGAGGATCATCATGACGATGTGCTCGGCCACGGAGTCGGAGTTCGACCCGGTCACCTCGGCGACCGTGATGCCCGCCTCCGCCGCGGCCTCGAGGTCGACGTGATCGGACCCGATGCCCGCGGTGAGCGCGAGCCTCAGATGCGGGGCGGAGGCGATCCGCTCCCGGGTGAGGTAGGCGGGCCAGAACGGCTGCGAGATGACGATGTCGGCGCTCGGCAGGAGGCGCGCGAACTCGGAGTTCGGGCCCTCCTTGTCGCTCGTGACGACGAACTCGTGGCCGTGGGACTCGAGGTACTCGCGCAGCCCGAGCTCTCCGGAGACGCAGCCGACGAGCTGGCCGGGGACGAAGCCGAGCGGCGGCTGCGGCATCGGCGCCGGTGCGCCGTCGACGTCCCATGTCACCGCCGGGATCTCATCGCGGGCATAGGGCGGAGGGTAGCCCGACTGCGGATCGGGGTAGAGCACACAGAGGATTCTCGCCATCGAGATCAGCCCATCGCGTGAAGGTGCATTGTCAGGGAACCCTGAGTCTAAGTCCCCGGCCTGGGTATATTCTGACCGGACGGCGGGGGTTAGGGGGTGAGCATGGTCAAGGAGGCGCAGACCGCGAGGTTCGCCGTGGCCGGACTCATCATGGTCGCGCTGCTCGCCGCCGCGGCCGCCCCCTCCCCCCTCTATCCCGTCTACCAGCAGCTGTGGGGGTTCTCCGACTTCACTCTCACGGTGATCTTCGCGATCTACGTCCTCGCCCTGCTCGCGACGATGATCACGCTGGGCTCGCTCGCCGACGTCGTCGGCACCCGCTTCGTCCTCGTCGCCGGACTCCTCGTCCAGATCGCGGCGATGGTCCTCTTCATCCTCGCCGACGGCGTCGGTCCCCTCATCGTCGCCCGCCTCGTCCAGGGAGCGGCGACGGGACTGTGCACGGGGGCGGCGTCGGCGATGATCGTCGCCCACCAGCCCAGTCAGCCGGCGGGCGCCCTCGTCTCCGGCGGTTCCTCGCCGATCGGGCTCGCGCTCGGCGCCGCGCTCGCCGGTCTCCTCGTCGAGTACGCCCCGTGGCCGCGCCAGCTCGTCTACTCGGTGCTGCTCGGCACCTATGCCGCTCTGCTCATCGCCCTCATCCTCCTGCCCCGCGATCCAGTGCCGCGGCAGCCGGTGCGCCTGCGGGCCCTCGTCCCGCGGGTCGGGCTTCCCGCAGCGGTGCGCCCGCTCTTCATCCGCCGGATCCCCGCGCTGCTCGCGATCTGGGCACCGGCCGGGCTCTATCTGTCCCTCGGGGCCTCGCTCGTCCACACCACCTTCGGAGTCGACAACACCTTCGTCGTCGGGCTCACCCTGGCCGTCTTCTTCCTCCCCGCGCCGGTGGCCACGTGGCGGATGCGGGGGATGACCCCGCGGCGGCACGGACTGCTCAGCTTCGGGCTGCTCGGGCTCGGCGTCCTCTGCACCGTCGTCGCCGTCCTCGTCGACTCGCTCGCCCTCTACATCCTCGCCTCGGCGCTGGCCGGGGCCGGCTTCGGTGCGGGGTTCTCCCGGGTCATGGGGACGATCGGCCAGGCCGCTCCCGCCGCGGACCGTTCCCGCACCTTCGCGACGACATTCATCGTCGCCTACACCGCGTTCAGCGTCCCCGCCGTGCTCGCCGGCCTCGCCGCCCAGCACTTTGGCCTCGTCCCGACCTTCATCGTCTACGGCCTCTGCGAGGTCGGAGTCGTCATCATCGCCGCCGCACTCGCCGCGATGTCCCCGAAGAGAGGAGCACCATCATGACCCCGCTGTCCATCCTCGACCTCGTCCCCGTCTCCCAGGGAATGGAGACCCGCACCGCACTCGACGAATCGCTGGCCCTGGCGAAGCTCGCCGACCGCCTCGGCTACCGGCGGTACTGGTACGCCGAGCACCACAACGTGCCGACGTTCGCCTCCTCGGCGACGTCCCTGCTCATCGGGCGGGCCGCGGAGAACACGAGTCGGATCCGGCTCGGCTCCGGGGGAGTGATGCTGCCCAACCACTCCCCGCTCATGGTCGCCGAGTACTACGGCACGCTCGCCGCAATGTACGGCGACCGCTTCGACCTCGGACTCGGCCGCGCCCCGGGCACGGACCCGCGCACGGCGGCGGCGCTGCGCCGGGGGCAGGCCTCGGCGGACACCTTCGTCGAGGACGTCGTCGAACTCCAGCGCCACCTCGGCGACGGGACGGGCGAGACGACAGCACATCCCGGGCAGGGCACCCGGGTGCCGCTGTGGATCCTCGGGTCGAGCCTCGACGGGGCGACGGTCGCCGCGGCCATGGGCCTGCCCTACGTCTTCGCCTCGCACTTCGCGCCGGCCGCCCGTCACGAAGCGATCCGCCGGTACCGGGAGAACTTCTCCACCGACTACGTCACCGCGGAGCTCTCCGCGCCCTACGTCATGGCCGGGGTCAACGTCCTCGTCGCCCCCACCGACGAGGAGGCCGAGCACCTCTTCACGACCGCACAGCAGCTCGCTGCCGGCATCGGCACCGGCCGGCGCACCCCGCTCGCCCCGCCGGTCGGCGACATCCGGGAGGTCGTCGATGCCGGCGTGCTCGCCTTCATCGAGGACTTCCAGCAGGTGCGGGCCGTCGGATCCCCGCAGACCGTGGTCACCGCCTTGCAGGAGATCATCGCCGACCTCGGCGTCGACGAACTCATCATCACGACGTACACGTTCGACCCGGCGATGCGCGCGCGGTCGTTCGAACTGCTCGCCGAGGCGTGGGAGCTGTGAGCGCGGACCAACCGGTGACGGCGCGGATGGTCCGCTTCGACCGCTTCGGCGGCGACGACGTCCTCCACGTCAGCCGGCTCGGAGTCTCGGCCCCGGACGCTCTGCAGGTCAGCGTCGCCGTCGCGGCGGCCGGGGTGAATCCGGTCGACGTCCGGATCCGGTCCGGCCGGTATCCCGGAGTCGGCGAGGACCGGCTGCCGTACACGCTCGGGCGCGACGTCGCCGGCGTCGTCGTCGAGCGCGGGGCGCAAGCGGAGAAGTTCTCCGTCGGCGACGCGGTCTTCGGGATGGTCGACATGCACGGCGGCGGATACGCCGAACGGGTCGTCGTCGACCAGCATGCGCTGACGACGACACCCGCCGGCGTCGACGCCGTCCGGGCCGGGTCGATTCCGACCGCGGGCCTCACCGCGTGGCAGGGGCTCTTCCGCTACGGACGGGTCAGCGCGGGCTCGACCGTGCTCGTCCAGGGCGGCACCGGCGGGGTCGGGCACTTCGCGATCCAGTTCGCGAAGGCGGCCGGCGGCCGTGTCATCATGACGACGTCGACGCCGCACGTCGCCTTCGCCCGGGAGCTCGGCGCCGACGTCGTCATCGACTACGAGACGCAGGACCTCTCCGGCGTGACCGGCGTCGACGTCGTCCTCGATCTCGTCGGGGGTGCGGCGAGAGCGGCATCATGGGCCGTGCTCGCACCCGGCGGTGTGCTCGTGACCACGCGCGACGCGCCCTCGCAGGAGGAGGCTCGGGCCCATGGGGTGCGGGCGCTGCGCTTCACCGTCGAAGCCGACGGCGCGGAGCTCGCCGAGATCGCCGGACTCGTCGCCGCCGGGACGGTCACCCCGCACATCTCAGCGACGCACCCGCTGGAGCAGGCCGCCGCGGCGCTCGCCGACATCGAGAGCGGACACACCGTCGGGAAGGTCGTCCTCGAGGTCGACCCCGGCAGCACTGACCCCGGCAGCACCGACCCTGGCAGCGCCGAACTCGGCAGCTGAGACGACATCACCCCGACACCAGGTCCTGTGCAGGGACCCGGGTCGGGGTGATGGTGCCGTCGGCTGGACGGCGGAGGCCGCCGATCCGGCCGGCGGCGGTGGAAGTGCCGGCCGAATCGACGACCGGCTGGGGGTCCGGGACTGCTCCCGGGAATCAGACCGGCGACTGAGCGCCGTCCCACCGCCGGGGATCCGGCGGTGAGACCCGCTGACTGCGCTAGGCGAGGGTGACGCTGCGCTGCTTGCGGTTGGGTGTGCGGGCGATGCCGATCTCGAGACCGACCGCCGCCAGCGGCTCCCCGAGCGCACTGCTCGCGTTGCGGGCGACCCTGTCGGCCACCTCGGCGACGATCGCATCGATGTCGGCGCGATCGTCGACGTCGATGTGGATGACGAGCTCGGGACGACGCGCGGTGCCGCGGACGATGACCTGAGCGGAGTCGACGCCCTCGATGGTCTCGAGGTCGTCGGAGACCGCCTCGGCGATGACATTGGCCGTCACCGTGGTCAGGCCGGTGCGCGCATCCTGCTGCAGACGCAGCGGCTTCGCCGCGTCCTTGCGCGGGATCTGCAGCGACAGCCACCAGATCCCGATGATCGCGAGCACGACCGCGATGAGCACCGCGACGAGGGCCGAGAACGACCACGTGAACGGCACCGCGAGGACGCCGAGGGTGTCAGACGGTTCGAGTCCGGCGACGATCGCCGACAGGAAGCCGAAGCCTGCGGCCGCGGCACCGGCGCCGACGATGAGGCACACGAGTCCGACGATGAAGAGCAGGGTGCGATTGGCACCTGCGGCCATTCTTCTCATCACTGCCTCCTCTGGGCGTGCACGCGCACGCTCGGTTGCCTGTCGAAGCCGATCGCCGAGAGACGGTCCGTCACGGCCTGGCCGACATCGCTGCGGATCGCGGCGGTGTCGCGCACCGGGGTCGCGACGGTGACGATCGTCGACCGCGCGTTCGAGGCCGCGCGGACGCGGGAGACCCCGTCGACGGAGTCCGCGGCGGCTGCCGCGAGGTCCGAGACCGCCGAGGTCGGCAGGGCGACTTCGAACTGTTCGATGTATTCGCTCGTCGGTGCCCGGAAGCCGACGATGCGTCGGGGTCCCGGGGAGATCGCGAGGATGATGAGGATGAGTCCGATGACACCGAGGACGATGCCTGCGCCGATGACGATCGGCATCCCCCACTGGAGGGACTCGGCGCCGGAGACACCCGGCAGCGTCGTCGTCAGCGCTGCCTCGGCGCCGGACCGGGCGATGGCGGCGATGCCCGCCCACCCGAGCCCGACGGCGACGAGGAGGAAGACGACGGCGACGATGACTGATGGCACGACCCGTGCGGGACGGGCGCGCAGGAGATGAGCGCTCATGCCAGACTCCTCACTTCGCTGGGATGGCTCGCCGATTCGGGCTTGAGCCAGGTCACGTCGATGTCGACCTGCCGGACGGTCACGCCCGTGAGCGATTCCACCTCGGTGCTCAGCTGCTGCCGAACGGTTTCGGTGGTCGCCGAGATCGGCAGCGGGTAGGACAGGCCGAGCTTCACATCGAGGGTGCAGCTGCGGCCTGAGAGCGTGACGTCGACGCTCGGTCGGGTGTCGAGACTCGAGTTCCCGCCGATGCCGAGGAAGCCCGACGTCGACCCGCCGACCCCGGGGAGGCCCTTGAGGATCTCCGAGGCGGTCTTCTCGATGACTCGGTCGGCGATCGTGAGGCTACCGCGTGATGCAGCCACAGCGATCACCTCCGCGTCGTCGAACGTGAGCTCAGGGCTCCGAGGTCGAGTCGGCCGTCGAGGACCAAGCCGATCGTGAGACCGAGCCCGCCGCAGATCGCGACGACGAGGAATGCGACGAATCCTCCGAAGTACGCGACGATGCCGAGGGTGAGTCCGACAAGCAGTCCGATGAGTGTTTTCGACATGGCAGTCCTTCCGCTGCGGTCGTGATGTCCCCGGGGCGAGTGCCGGGTGGGGCCGCGCCCCGGGGCATCAGCGACGAATGGATGTGTCAGGAGAGTTCGTTGGTGCTGTCGCTCTTCTTCTGATCGTCATCGTTGTCGTCATCGGGGAGGTGGACATCGGTGACGTCGATGTTGACCTCGACGACCTGGAGTCCGGTGCCCTGCTCGACGGCGCGGATGACGTTGCGACGGATCGCCTCGGCGACATCGACGATCGACGTGCCGTACTCGACGACGATCGTCAGGTCGATCGCGGTCTGCTTCTCGCCCTTCTCGACGGAGACTCCGCCGGAGACGTTCGTCTGCGAGCCGGGGATCCGATCGGTGAGGGTGTCGAAGGCGCGGCGTGCGGCATTGCCCATGCCGAAGACGCCGGGGACCTCGCGAGCCGCGATGCCGGCAAGCTTGGCGACGACGTTCTCAGCGATCGTCGTGTTGCCCTTGTCGGTGACGAGGGGGCTGTTGATGTCCTGGCCAGCGTTCGCAGTCGACGCCGAGGTGGTGGAGGAAGTGGAGGAATCGGTGTTGGCAGGCATGATCGTTCATTCCCTTTCGTGTCGGATGTGCTGACATAGGTACAGACGGGGCTGTTCGGAGATCCTCACGCAGGTTGGTGAAATTTCTTTCGCCGGATTTCTCGGCCGCCCGGTGCGGGGTGGGTCGGAGGCGAGGTCGGCTACCGCCGGACGGCCCGGGTGGGACGGCCGATGACCGGGCCGGAGACAGGACCTGCGAGTGCGTCCGACGCGGCCCGAAAGTCTCGATCTGATGAACTTCGCGGCAACTATCCGACAAGGAGTGTTCCCATCGGCTCCTCTCGCCTATCATCAGGAGCATGGCAAGAGGAGATGATCGATTGGACATCGTGACACTCGTCGTGCGGGCGCGTGAAGGCGATGTCGATGCCTTCGCCTCCCTCGTCGATCGGTATGAGACGAAGCTGCTGCGGTTCTGCATGCGCACCCTCGGTGACCGGCAGGACGCCGAGGACGTCGTGCAGGACACGTTCGTCCAGGCCTGGAAGTCGCTCAACGCACTCGCCTCGCCCGAAGCCTTCGGGACCTGGCTCTACCGCATGGCCTCGAACCGGTGCACCGATGTCCTCCGCAAGCGCGTCAGCCGCCCGTCCGACCCGTTCGACCCCGAGGACTTCGGCGCGCACGCCGACGATCGCGCCTCGGTCGAGAAGCGCGTCGAGGCCCGCAGTGCGCTCGAGCGGTTCGCCCAGGTGTTCTCGACGCTGTCGTCGGAGCAGCGGGTGACGTGGGTGCTCTGCCAGATGGAGGGCCTGAGCTACGCTGAGGTCGCTGACACCTTGGGCATCACGGAAGGCAGCGTGCGCGGTCGCATCCACCGCGCCCGGGCCGCCATCGTCGAAGGGATGAAGGGATGGACATGAGTGATGATCGCCGGCGCGCCGATGGTGAGCGCGCCGCACCTGACCTCGACGCGCAGCTGCGCGACGTCATCGACGATTACATGGGTCATTTCGTTCCCGACCCGGAACAGACCGCGGGCATCCGCGAGCGCATCCTCCACCTCGTCCGCAACGACCTCTACCGGGGGCCGTCGACGAAGTTGCGCACCGATGAGGGGCATGAATACTCGATCGCGTCGACGGCTGTGCGCGCGATCGTCCGCGACGCCGTCGACACGGTCGACGGCATCCGCTCCCGCAGTGTGAGGATCGTGTCCGCCGGGGAGCCCAACGGCAGTGCCGCCGAGGTGGCGCTGACCGTGACGATGCGCGCGGACATCCATTTCGTCACGTCAGCAGACGAGATCAGGACCGCTGTCTCCGAGGCGCTCGTGCGCGAGCTCGGGGTGCCCGCTTCCCGGATCGATATCGAAGTCGAGGATGCCTATGTCGAATGAGCCCATGTCGCCCGAGAACAAGCGCGAGACCGAAGCCGAGGCCCCCACGCCGCTCGAGGTCAGCCACGAGTCGGTCCTCGAACCCGAACTCGTCCACGAGGATCAGCCCTCTGCCCCGCTGCCGGCCGCACATTCGTCTGCCGCGACAACGTCGACCGGTGCCGCGGCGAGGTCGACTGATGCCTCGGCGAAGTCGACCGGCGCCACGGCGAAGTCAGGCGCCACGGCGAAGTCAGGCGCCGCAGCGAAGTCAGGCGCCGCAGCCGACTCGGGGCGTGTGAAGAAGGACGCGACAACCGCGCCGTCCGGCACGGGCCGCGCGGCCGGCAGCCGCGGGACCACTGACGCCGACGGGGCAACTGCCCTGACCGGGGACTCGGCTGTCGACAGTGCCGCGGCCGACGAATCGGTTGAGGTGGTCAGCCCGCTTACCCACACCGCGCAGGAGCTGTCACGCTCGGTCTCCCACATTCCCGGCGTCGCCTCGCTGGCTCCGGGCATGAAGGACCTCGTCGTCAGCGCGACGGCGAAGGTGCTGCGGCGTGCCGGCGGTGAGCCGACCGGCATCGACCTCACGCAGTCCGACGACGGGTACCGGGTGCGCATCGACGCCCACTTCGACGACTCGCGGTCCGTGGCCGCCGTCGTCGACGACATCTTCGCCGCCGTCGACCGTGAGGTCGGCGAACCGGTCGAGATCGACCTCCGCGTCATCAGCCGCGGCGCGGCGAGCTGAGCTGTTGACTGCGCGGCCGCGGGGAACTGAGCCACCTCGGTGAACGTCGGCCGCGGCGAGCTGAGCCACCTCGGTGAAGCCTGACCGCGGTGGACGGTGCCACCCTGCCGCCGCCTCGGCGTGCCATCACCGCCTAGACTGAGGGCATGACCGACAGCGCTGACTCCCGCCGCCAACTCCTCGACCTCATCGACGAACTCGCCGTCGTCCGCGGTCGGGTCACCCTCTCCTCGGGCCGCGAGGCCGACTACTACCTCGATCTGCGCCGGGTCACCCTCGACCACCGCTCGGCCCCGCTCATCGGCGACGTCGTCCTCGACCTCCTCGAGGCTGAGGGCCTGCTCGACTCCATCGACGCCGTGGGCGGACTGACGATGGGGGCCGATCCCGTCGGCACCGCCGTCATGCACCGCTCCGTCGTCCGCGGCACCCCCGTCGACTCGTTCGTCGTCCGCAAGGAGGCGAAGAAGCACGGGATGTCCCGTCGCGTCGAGGGTCCCGATGTCGCCGGCAAGCGCGTCATCGCCGTCGAGGACACCTCGACGACGGGCGGTTCCGTGCTCACCGCGGTCGAGGCGCTCAAGGAGGCCGGCGCCGAGGTGGTCGCCGTGGCCGTCGTCATGGACCGTGACACGGGGGCGAAGGAGAAGGTCGAAGCCACCGGGATCCCCTATCTCACAGCTCTGACGACGAAGGACCTCGGGCTCGACTGAGCTCGCGACCACCAGCTGGGACTCGACTGTCAATTCCGTTGAAATCCCGGACCTGGTTTGAATCGCCCTGCGCGATTCACCACGATAGATGAGAAACTCTCAAGGGCCGTGGCTGCAAACGGCGCCCGTTGGACAACGTAAGGATCGCGTGTGCTCACACTGAAAGGGATTTCCCTGCGCAAGGGGAAGCGGACATATCTGGATGAGGTGAGCTTCACCGCCGAGCCGGGTCGGATCACCGCCGTCGTCGGAACCCGATCGGCAGGCCGCACCGAACTCGTGCGCGTCATCATGGGCCTCATCACCGCTGATGAGGGCACTGTCGAACTCGAGGGCTACGAACTCGACTTCGGCGACCGGCAGAACTTCGGTTACCTGCCCGGTGAGCGCGGCGGCTACCCGAACATGCGCGTCATCGATCAGATCGTCTACCTCGCGCGCCTCCACGGCATCACCCTCGGCGCTGCCGAGCGCAATGCCCTGACCCTGCTCGGCCGGCTCGAACTCGCCGACCGCGGCTACGCCCCGCTGAAGAACCTCAGCGGCGCCGAGATCGCCCGCGTCGACATCGCAGCGACCCTGGCCGCCGACCCCGACGTCGTCGTCATCGACGACGCGTTCAACGGCCTCGATACGAAGTCGACCGAACTCGTCATGTCCCTGCTGCGGGCCCATGCCGCCTCGGGCGTGCCCGTCATCCTCGCCACCGATGACTGGGAGGCCGCGGAGAAGTTCGCCGACGACATCGTCGTGCTCAGCCAGGGCAAGGTCACCGCCGCCGGCAGCGTCGACGACCTCCTCGGCGAGCACCGCTACGAGGTCGCCCTCGCCGACGCCGAGGCGGCCGCGACGTCGTTGCGGGGACGCGCGGGGATCACGGAGATCGAGGTCATCGACACCGTCATCCGCTTCCGCAGCGACGATCCCGGCTCCGCTGCCGCGTCGGTGGCGACGCTGCGCAAGGTGGAGCGCTTCGAGCGGGTGCGCCCGACGTTGGCCGAGCAGTTCAAGGAGACTTTGTGATGGCACGCAAGGACGATGCGCGGGACGAGCAGACGCCCGACGACGACGCGACGAAGACGACGACGTCGAAGGGCACTGCCCCGACGAGCCTCGACGACCTCGGCGGAGTGACCGGCGGAGTCTCGACGGCGGGGAAGTCGGGTGCGGGGAAGGCCAGCGCCGCGAAGACCGGCGCCGGAAAGACTGCCGGCGGGAAGACTGCGGCCGGGAAAGACGGTGCCGGAAAGGCCGCTTCGGCGGACGCGGACGACCGCCTCGGCGAGGATTCCGCGGATTCGACGCTCGGTCTCGACGAGGTTCCCTACGAACTCGCCGAAGACACCCCGGACCCCGAGGATCTGCCTGAGACGGGACTCGTCTCGGAGTTCGTCGACGTCGGCAAGCGCCAGGCTTCGTGGCTCGTGTCGAACCGGGAGAGTTCGACGACGATGCGCAGTCCGTTTTTCCTCGTCACCGTCGCCGTCGTCGTCCTCGGCATCGTCGCGGTGATCGTCAGCGGGATCGTCCGCGACGCCCAGGCGAACTCGGGCACCCCGAGCATGGCGATGGTCGGCGTCGGCGAGCAGGCCGCGATGTACGAGCAGCAGCTCGGCGTCTCGATCACCGATGCTCCCGATGCGCAGGCGGCCGAGCAGCTCGTCCGCGACGGCACAGTCGACGCTGCGTTCATCCAGGACCCCTCGGGCCAGTCGCAGCCGACGATCATCGCCCTCGACAAGCAGCCCACGGCGCTTCTCGAGCGGCTCGCCCCGCAGACCGAGGCGACGCTGCTGCAGACCCCGGCCGTGCCCGAGGACGTGGCGGTCCCGCTGCTGTGGGGCATGGTCGTGTTCTCACTCCTCGTCATCGCCACGCTCGGCACCGCGCTCTACCAGAACCTCCGGCTCGAGAAGCGCAACCGGATCACGGAGATCATCGCCGCGACGATTCCACCGCGCGCCGCCGCCTCGGGGCGGGTGACGGGCATGCTCACGCTCGTCGTCATCCATCTTCTCGTGGCCGCCGTCGTCCTCGAGCTCGGTCTCTCGATCTCGGGTCAGACCTCGCTCGCGTTCGCGATGCTGCCGGGGCTCGGCTGGTTCGCGCTCACCCTGTTCTTCACCGCCTGGACGATCTTCGCCCTCCTCGTGTGGGCCTCGACGATCACCGGTGACAAGGCGCGCAAGACGATGGTCGCGATCATCGGCGTGCTCACCGTCGGCGGTGCGATGGCCCCGGTCATCGTCGGTGCCTCGGGAACGGTCGGCCGAGTGCTCGGCTGGGCTCCGTTCACCTCGCCGATCGGCATCGCCGACCGCTACTTCGCCGCCCAGCCGGAATGGTGGGAAGGTCTCGTGGCCGCCGCCATCGCCGCGGTGCTCGCCTTCATCATCCACGCGCTCGCCGGTGGCGCCTACGTCCGGTCGGTGCTCGCCGGCGGCGGGCGCGGCGGCAAGACCGTGAAGATGAGCAAGCGGGCCAAGAAGGTCGCTGCGGCCAAGGACGCCGATGCGAAGGGCACGGATTCGAAGGATGCGGATTCTAAGAAGTCTGACTCGAAGGACACTGTCTCGAAGAAGTCGGACGCCGACGACAGTGACGCGGACGCGTCCGACGAGGTGACGGTCGAGGAGTCCGAGACCGTCATAACCTCGGCGAAGGGGACCGCGTCTGCGAAGTCCGCCGCCGCATCGAAGGGGACGACCTCGGCGAAGGGGACCAAGGCAACCGGCGCAGGGAACCCCGCGAAGGATGCCGACAGCGACGACGCGAAGTGACCGACGGTCACGAATCACAGCAGGTGGGGGTCGGTCCGTGGACCGGCCCCTGGCCTGTCGGCGAGCACTACGATCCGGAGCTGCTCGCCGAGGGTGACCGGCGCAACGTCGTCGACAAGTACCGCTACTGGCGGCACGACGCAATCGTCGCCGACCTCGACACGGTACGGCACGGATTCCACGTCGGCGTCGAGAACTGGCAGCACGACCTCAACATCGGGTCGGTCGTGCGCACGGCGAACGCCTTCAACGCCGCCGCCGTCCACATCGTCGGGCGTCGGCGCTGGAATCGGCGCGGAGCGATGGTCACCGACAAATACCAGCACGTCATCCACCATCCGAGCGTCGACGACCTGCTCCAGTGGTGCACCGACAACGACGTGCCGCTCATCGGGGTCGACAACTTCCCGGACTCGGTGCCGCTGGAGACCTACGACCTCCCGGAGCGCTGCCTCCTCCTCTTCGGTCAGGAGGGGCCGGGCCTGAGCGAGGAGGCGCACCGGGCGAGCTCGGCGGTGCTCTCGATCGCGCAGTACGGATCGACGCGGTCGATGAATGCCGCCGCAGCGGCCGCGATCACGATGCACGCGTGGGTGCGCCGCCACGTCTTCGACCAGCCCGTCGGGTAGGGCGACCGCCCGGATTGCGCGGAAGGTTGAGGGTGGAATCGGCATCGAATTCGCCATAGGCGCGGCGCACATTCACCTCGGAGGCGGCGCGGAATCGTCCCAGCCGGATTGCGCGTTGCGGACATGCCTCAACCGGCTCGCCGCGTTTGTGGTCACAGAACCGAGGCGAATCGCTCGATTCGACTCCATTTCCTCGGTTCTGTGACCACAAACGGGGTCGGCGGAGGCGGTGAGCGGTCAGCCCCGACTCGCCGGCCCGGCGAGGCTCCCGCTCGAACGCCGGGCCGGCGGGCGCGTCGTTCAGTCCCAGCCCGAGCCAGAACACAAGACGGCACCCGAACACGCGACGGCGCCGGGAGACTCAGATGGTCTCCCGGCGCCGTCGTGCTGTCGAACCTCTGCGAGCCGGGCCGGACCGCCCGCCGAGCCCAGCCCGGTCAGGACAGATCTGCGGCCCGACCCGCCCGATCAGGACAGGTCTGCGGCGTGGGGCTCGATGAGCCCGCCGATCTGTGCGAGCTCCGCCGTGAGCGAATCCGCGTCGTCGAACGTCCGCGAGATCACCGTGAGGCGCTTCGCGTAGTGCCCGATCGGGTACTCCATCGTCATGCCGATGCCGCCGTGCATCTGGATCGACTCCTGCGCGACGTGCCGCGAGGTCGAATCGATGACGATCTTCGCCGCGATGACGTCGCGGTGCCGATCCTTCTCCGCGCCCTCGCCCTCGGCGGTGACCGCGAGGCGGGCGAAGAGCGCCATGCTGCGGGCGTACTCGAGATCCGCGTAGAGGTCGGCGGCCCGGTGCTGGAGGGCCTGGTTCGCGCCGATCGGCGCCCCGAACTGCTCGCGCGTCTTGAGGTATTCGGCCGTCATCGTCAGCGAGGCCTCCATCGCGCCGACGGCCTCAGCCATGATCGCGGCGTTGCCGAGGTCGAAGACCTCGTCGAGCACGGCACGGGCATCGGCCGCGTTGAGGCGCTGTGCCGGAGTGTCGGCGAAGCGCACGCTCGCACTGCCGAGGCCATCGGCCTGGCGGTGGGCGACGCGGGTGAGCCCCGCGGCGTCGGCGGCGACGAGGAAGAGCCCGAGCTCCCCGTTCTCGACGGCGGTGACGATGAAGTGGTCGGCGACGTCGCCGCCGAGCACGCCGTTCTTCTCACCCGAGAGGGTGACGCCGTCACCGGCCGCTGTCGCCGTCGTCGTCGGCTGCGCCAGAGCGTAGCGCTGTCCCGGTTCGAGGGCCGCGACGGCGAGGAAGGTCTCCCCTTCGGCGACGCCGGGCAGGATCGCCTGCTTCTGCTCCTCGCTGCCGGCGAGCAGCACGGCGTTCGCGCCGAGGACGGCAGTGGCGACGAAGGGCTCGAGCACGAGCGCCCGACCGAACGCCTCGAGGACGACAGCCACCTCGGCGAAGGTCATCTCCGCTCCGCCGTAGGATTCGGGGATCGTCAGACCGGTCAGACCCATCTCCGCGAACTGCTGCCACTTCTCACGCGAGATGCCCTCGTCGCTGGCAAGAATGGCTTCGCGGGCGGCCGTGTCGTACTCGGTGCGCAGATACTTCCCCAGCGTGCTGGCGAGTTCCTGCTGAATGTCGTTGAGTTCAAGATCCATCTGTGTTCGTACCTTTCAGTGACCGAGTCAGAGACCGAGCAGGGCCTTCGAGATGATTCCCCGCTGCACCTCGGACGAACCGCCGTAGATGGTGACCTTGCGGGTGTTGAAGTAGGCGGGCAGCGCGTCGACGGCGCCGAGCGGCAGGTCGGTCAGACCGTCGCCCTGGACGCGGTCGGTGACGAAGTCGAGTCCCTGCGGACCGAGCACGTCGACGAGGATCTCACTGATGTCCTCCTGGAGCTGCGAGCCCTTGAGCTTGAGGACCGAGGAGCGCGGATCCGGCTTCTCGGATCCGGCGGCCTGCGTCGACAGGATGCGCAGCTGCGTCATCTCGAGGGCCGTGAGTTCGGCCTCCAGCCTCGTCAGGCGCGCCGAGAACAGAGGATCGTCGAGCAGCGTGCCGGTCGCCGTCTTCGTCACCGCGGCGTAGGCCTTGGCGCGGGCGAGGTTGACCTTCGAGGCGCCGATGCGCGCGATGCCGGTGCGCTCGTTGCCGAGGAGGAACTTCGCGTACGTCCAGCCCTTGTTCTCCTCGCCGACGAGGTTCTCCACGGGCACCTCGACGTTGTCGAAGAAGACCTCGTTGACCTCGTGGCCGCCGTCGATGAGCTGGATCGGGCGCACGGTCACGCCGGGGGACTTCATGTCGATGAGGAGGAACGAGATGCCCGCCTGCTTCTTGACGTCGGGGTCGGTGCGCACGAGCATGAAGATCCAGTCACCGTACTGGCCCAGGGTCGTCCACGTCTTCTGACCGTTGACGATGTACTTGTCACCCGACTTCACCGCCGAGGTGGTCAGGGAGGCGAGGTCGGACCCGGCGTTGGGCTCGGAGAAGCCCTGCGACCACCAGATGTCGAGGTTCGCCGTGGCGGGGAGGAACCGCTCCTTGAGCTCCTGCGACCCGAAGGTCGCGATGACCGGACCGACCATCGAGACGTTGAACGGCAGGGGCGCGGGCACGCTCGCCAGCTGCATCTCCTCGAGCCAGATGTGGCGCTGCACAGGTGTCCAGTCCTGGCCGCCCCACTCGACGGGCCAGTGGGGCACCGCATAGCCGTTCGCATTGAGGATGCGCTGCGAGGCGACCATGTCGTCCTTGGTCAGCTCCTGCCCGGTGGCGACCTTGAAGCGCAGCTCTTCGGGGATCTCCGTGCGGTAGAACTGACGCATCTGCTGCGCGAATTCGCGCTCTTCTGCGCTCAGAAGGGTGTCCATGAAAGCTCCTGATAGATCGTTCAGTAAGTTAGCTCCCATAGTACGGTCGCGTGAGGTCACTCACAAGTGGAGCGGCCCGCCCCGATGCCCGGGATGCGGGAAGCTCATTGCGTGCCATGGCATATGCGGTTATTGTGTCCCCACATCCCCAGCTTCGCGGTCGTCGACGGTCCACCCCACCGCAGACACCTGACCTGGAATCACGGCCACCCATGCCGCCGATGCCGAGTCGATCGCGAGGTACCCGGCCGAGAGCTGCGTCGGGCGAGCGAGAACTCGTCGGACCAGCGGATCGGTGACATCGAAAGAAGCGCGAATGTCGGTAACCGTCCCCTCACCCCAGGGCCGTGCATTCGGGTACGCCGACGAAGTCTCCGCACTTCGCCAGACCCTGGCCGATCCCGACCGCAGCGGGTGCCTCATCATCGGACCCGCCGGCAGCGGACGGACGACCGTGATGAATCGCGCTCTCGACCAGCTCGACCGGGACGCCGCGATCTTCCGCCTGCGCGGATCCGAGCTGCTGCGCGACCGCGCGCTCGGCATCCTCGAGATCCTCCTGTCGCGGGAGGGCGTCAATCGGGACATCGGACCGGGTGCCGCGCTCTCGGTCGTCTCCCGCGTCGTCGGCCGCAGCCCCGGGGTGCCGATCGTCCAGCTCGACAACGCCAACCTCGTCGACGTCGAGTCGATCTCCGTGCTCTGCCAGCTCGCCGACGCCCACCGCATCCGCCTCGTCGTCGGTGCCGAGTCGATCCGCCCGCCCGTCGATCTCATCGCGACGCTGTGGCTGGGCGGGTCGATGGTGCGCATCGACCTCGACGGCCTCGACGAGGGGGCGATCGCCGCCCTCCTCGAATCGCCCGGGGCGATCGACCGGTCGACCACCGAGGTGCTGCAGGACACCGGCGGCAATCCGCGGCTGGTCAACCAGCTCGTCTTCGGCCTCGACCAGACGCGGGCGCACGAGCGCATCCTGTGGAACATCCCGAGCGAGCTGCGGCCGATCCTCGAGATCATCGCGATGGTCGACGCGGCCCCCTACGAAGCCCTCGCCGAGCTCTGCTCGGCCGATGAGCTCGACGATCTCGCCGACAAGGGACTCGTGACGATGGACCGCGGACGCGGGTCCGGGGTGCGCCTGTCGGAGCGCGTCATCGCCGAGACGCTCAAAGCCCATGTCATGCCCGCCCACAGCCTCAGCCTCTACAAGGTCTACGAGTCCGTCGTCGACGTCGCCGCGCTGGCCGGCCGCGCGCTCTTCGGCTACCTGCGCTGGGGGCTCTCCCTCGGCTTCGGCCAGGCGGAGGACACGGTCTTCACCGCGGTCGGTGCCGCGAACACGGAGGGCCGGTACTCCGACGCCGCCGAGCTCATCACCGCCTCCCGGTGGCAGACGAGCCGCATCCTCCTCGAACTCGTCCGCGCCGACAAGGAGCGCGGCAACGTCGACGAGGGGCGTCGGACCTTCGACCGCCTCGTCGCCCGGCTCGCCGACGGCAGCCCCGACGGGGCGAGCACGCGGGGGGAGGACGTCACCGGCTCCGACGCCGATGACGCGAGCTACCTGTCGCGCCTGGCCTGCATGGACATCCGGCTGACCGATCCCCGGACGCCGGAGGACCTCGTCGTGCAGTGGGCGCGCGAGAGGCTGACGAGTCCCGCCGACACCGGCCGCCTCGACGTCACCCGGGCCCGGTACGAACAGCGGGGAGGCCGCTTCGAGGAGGGGATGCGGCTCGCCGAGGCGGTGTACCGCGATCACGCGTGCCTGACCCGACACCGCCTGCGGGCCTGCGCGATCATCGGCATCGGGCAGGTCACGAGGGGGCAGGTCGACCTCGGCCTGCGCTACATCGACCAGGCCGAGCTGATGTTCGGCCTCGCCGGGCTGACGAGCTACGAGGTCGAGGACGCCGCCCCGCAGATCTTCGTCGCGCGGTACCTCGCCGGGGATTGGGCCGGTGCCCGCCGCTCGGTTCGGCAGGCGCGGACCGGGGACCGGATGATCGACTTCGCCGGCGCCCTCGTCGATGCGCGCACCGGCCACCCCGCCCGTGCGCAGTCGACCCTGCACACGCTGCTCAGCCATTTCCAGGAGACCGACCTCATCGACATCACGCGGGTCGGCCACGCCGCCAAGCGCTACGTCGACGCCCAGCTCGGTCGCCTGTCGAACCCCGACGCCCTCCTCGAGTCCACCTCGGTCGAGACCCGTCCCGACCAGTACTCGTGGTGGTCGGAGTTCGAGGCGCGGCTCTTCGACCTCCAGGCCCTCGCCGTCACCCGCCCCGACCCCGCGGCGGCCCGCCTGCACGCCCTCGGAGTCGAGGCCGCGGAGATCGGGGCGACGACGATGGCCGCCGGGGCGCTCATGGAGGCCGCCCGGCTCGGCCATGAGACGGCCGCCCATGCGCTCGCCGAGGTGGCCGACCGCATCGACGGCGGCATCGGCGACCTCGCCCGGGCGACGGCCGAGGGGATCGGCGGCAGCGATCCCTCCGCCCTGCTCGACGCCGCCCGCCTCGCCCTCGAGTTCGGCGCCGTCGTCGCGTGCGCCGAACTGGCCAAGCGCGCCCAGAAGCGGGCCGTCGAGGACGGCGACCGCACGGCGGCGCGGGAGGCGCGCATCCTCATCGGCAACAGCACCCGCACCGTGCGCTTCTCCACTCCGGGCCCCAAGCTCCATGCCGTGCTCACCGAGTTCGAGCGCAAGCTCGTCGACGGCGTCATGGCCGGACGCAGCAGCCACGACCTCGGCGAGCTCCACCATCTCTCCGCCCGGACGATCGAATGGCACCTCACCCGCATCTACCGCCGACTGCAGGTGGCCAACCGCCGTGAACTGCGCGACGTCGTCGCCGCGTGGGGGGATGATCCGTGAGCGACGTCGTCGACACTGCGATCTTCGGCCGTGATCGCGCACTCGCCGAGATCGACGCCGCCCTGCGCGGCACTGAGGTCTCCGGGGTCGTCATCGAGGGCGAGCACGGAATGGGCAAGTCCCGGATCGCCGCGCGGGTGCACGCCGACCGCGGCGGGCAGGAGACCTGGATCCGCGGTGACCGGGTGCTCGAGGCGGTGCCGTTCGGGGCCTTCGGGCTCCTCGTCGACCTCGACGGCGAACCCGAGACGGTCCTCGCCCGCGTCGTCGCAGCGCTGACGGAGGGGCCCGGCACTCCCGTCGTCTTCGCCGACGACGCCCACTGCCTCGACGAGAGCAGCCTCTCGGCACTGTGGCAGCTCGCCAGCGACGGGGAGATCAAGGTCGTCGCGACGATGACCCCGACCGTCGACGGCCGGACCGGGTCGTTCGGCGAACTCGTCGCCGACGGGGTCGTCCACCACATCCTCCTCGAACCGCTCACCCTCGACGATGTCTCCGCGATGCTCGAGCACCACCTCGGCGGGATCGTCTCCCACGGCGCCCTCGACGTCGCCGCCTTCCAGTCCTCGGGAGTCCCGGGCCTCATCATCGAACTGCTCCGCTACGCCCGCCGGCGCCGCCGTCTGGTCCTCCAGCGCGGAGTGTGGCTGCTCGACGGCCTCGACATCGACTACGATCAGCGGGCCCGCGACCTCGTCAGCAGCGATCTCTCCCGGTACACCGACGAGCAGCGCGAAGCGCTCGAACTCGTCGTCCTCGCCGGTGAGGTCGAGGTCGAGCTCATGCTCGCCGCGGGACTCGGGGAAGCCGCCGACTCGCTCGTCGCCGCCGGTGTCCTCGACCTCGGCGGTCGCGGCCGACCGATCTACACGTGCATCGAGAGCTACTCGACGGAGACCGTGCGGAACACGGTCCCCGTGGGACGCAGCCGGCAGATGTTCGCCCTCGTCGAATCCCACCCCGGCACCCCGTCGAAGCGGGCGCGGATGCTGCGTGCGGACTGGGCGCTCAGCTGCGGGGCGAAGGTCTCGGTCGCCGATTCCGTCGAGGCCGCCCGCGTCGCCGCCGGCATGGGGGAGTGGCAGCGGGCGCTGCGGATCCTCGCCGAGGTGCCCTCCGAGGTCATGGACGCCCCCGCGCTCTTCGACCTCGGCACCCTCTACTGCGACGTCAACCTCATCCCCGTCGGCTGCGACGTCCTCGCCCAGGCGATCCGGAAGACCGACGACCCGTTCCTCGTCGTCGAAGCCTTCGTCGTCTGGGTGCTCCGGGACGTCGAGCGCATCTCCCCGCCGCTGTCGGGGGCCGACTTCGTCGCCGCCCTCGACCGGATCCAGGCCGAGGCCGCCGCCGCGGGGCGCCTCGACGACGCCGTCGACGCCATCGACCTCGCCCGCGCGACCCTCGAGCGGGTCAGCGAGAGCTCGTGGGAGGGTCTGCCCGGCGACGACGGCTCGGTGCTCACCTGGCTCGGCGCCGAGGGCATCCCCGAGACCCTGCGGGTGGCGATCACCATGGTCGTCGCCGCCAAGGAGCTCGAACGCGGTCACGGGAACGTCGTCGGCGACCTCCTCGACCGGATCGAGGGCGTCTCGGAGAACATCGGCTCGGGCACGATCATCCTCGACCTCGCGCGCTCGTGGGCCCACCTGCAGAGCGGGGACCGGGAGGCTGCCGCCGCCGTGCTCGCCGTGCCCCGCAGCACCGACCTCGCGTATCGGGCGGCGGGCAGCGGCGCGCGCGACCTCATCGTCACCCGGCTCCACGCCGAGGCGGGACGCTGGGACCGGGCGTTCCGCCGGGCCTGCGCCGCCGCCGAGGCGATCGAGTACTGGCAGCAGTACGAGTTCGCCGCGCTCGCCCTCGCCCAGGCCCAGTACGCCGCGATGATGGTCGGCAACGCCGAGGCCGCCGATGACTTCGACGCCCGCTACCTCGACCTGCCGCCGGGTGCCGCCTACGTCGAGTCCCGTCGCGCGCAGATCCTCCGGCTCGTCGTCCGCGCCAAGCTCACCGGCCGGCAGCGGTATCGCGAGGAGCTCGATGCGGCGCTGCTGGCCGTCGAGGAGCGCGGGGCGCTCGCGGCCGCCGCCTGCGCGCGGATCGAGATCTTCGTCCACTTCGGGGACTACGACGTCGAGGCGATGTGCCGACTGGCCGCGTCCCTCGACGGCGGTGATCGCGACGGGCGCCTCCTCGGCGAGCTCGGCGCCGCCCTGTGCGCCGAGGACGCCGAGGCCTCGTCGCCTTCGCTCAGCGGCTGTCGCCGCAGCTGCCCGCGCTCGTCGACCGCTGCCTCACCCACGCCGAGTCCTGGGCGGAGAGCCCGCCGCCCCACCGCCACCGCGTGCACGACGTCGAGCTGACGAGTCGCGAGCAGCAGATCTCCCGCCTCATCATCGCGGGCCTGACGAACGCCGAGATCGCCGACGAGCTCGGAGTCGCCGTGCGCACCGTCGAAGGCCACACCTACCGGCTGTACCGCAAGCTCGACATCACCTCCCGGTCCGAGGTCGCCGAGGCGATCACACGACTGCGCAATGACGCACCCGCGTGAGCGGCCGCCGTCGACGAGCCGCTGACGGGCGCGGTGAAATCCCAGTTCAGCGCGCATGCCGACCGGCGCCGAGCGAGTAGCGGAGAACGACAGGCACGTGATTCGAGTAGTCGCCGAAGGTCACGCAATCGACATCGCACGATGACCGAGTAGTGACTGCCCGTGCGCGTGCGCCCCGAGTCGAGTAATGACCGAAGAACATCCCGTAATGACCACCTAGTGACCGATCTCGCAGGTCACGAGGATGGACCTCATGCACATCCCCACAATCCCCACCCCAGACCCCGACCATCTCCAGACCCTGCTCGATCGCCATACGGCCGCGGCCGTCGTCGGTCGCGTCGGCCTCGGCAAGACCGGACTCCTCAGAGCCCTCGAAGCGCGCTGGGAGGGCCCGGTCTTCCGCGTGCACTACAACCGCGCCGAGGCCGGCACCGACTATTCCGGCATCGACGTCCTGCTCGCCTCCCTCGGCGCCCCGAGCATCGAGGACGCGGCCGCCGTCCCCGATGCGGTGCTGAGCGCACTGCGGGCGGCCGAGCTGCCCGACGACGGCCTCATCGTCATCCTCGGCGCCGACAAGATGGACCGCCCCTCCCAGGACGTCCTCGGACAGTGGCTGCGACGATCGCAGTCCGGGCGGACCCGGATGGTCATCTCCGTCAACGCCCTGCCCACCGACAGTCCGCTGGCGCCTCTGCCCACCGTCGAGCTGCGCGAGCTCGACCACGGCGAACTCGTCGCGCTCGCCCAGGAGGAATGCGGCGGCGGACTCTCCGAGGCGGCGGCCCACGTCGCCGCAGCGGCGTCGTCCGGGCTGCCCCTGGCGCTGCGCCACATCCTCGATGCGATGAATCGCCGTGAACGCCTCGGCGAACTCCCGCTGACGATCCCGCCGCGCCCGGGCGCGCAGGCCGACGCGCTCGTGCGCGACATCGTCGGGACCCCCGACGCTGACACGCAGAGCCTGCTCAGGCTGCTGGCGCTGGCTCCGTCGACGCCCTGCGGCCCGCTCGCGGCACGGGTCGACGGCTTCTGGGAGATCGTCGACGACCTCGAGATGCGCGACCTCGTCGAGCGACGCGACGCGCACCTGCGACTGACCAACGGCCTGGTGCGGGCGTGGACCCACCAGACGATGAGCGCGACCGAGCGGATCGCCGGCCACGTCCGGCTCGCCGAGGACTGCGCGGGCGTCGATCCGCGGCTGGCTCACTGGCACGCGTCCTTCTCGCGGCCGACGGAGGACTCGGCGCCGACCCTCATCGCCGACGCGCGTCTCCTCATCCGCGAGGGGATGACCGCCGACGGCATCGAATTCGTCGAACGCGCGATCCGCGTGAGCACCGATGACGAAGCCCTCGCCGCCGACCTCCTCGCCGTCGCCCGCGATCTCTACGACCGCGGCGAGTTCGTCTTCGCCTCCCGCTACGGGCACCTCGCGGCGCGGTCCCGGCAGCCCTCGCTCGCCGTGCGGGCGCGGACCCTCGACGTCGAGATCACGTTCACCCGCCGCCAGACGCTTCCGCCCCACCTCGTCAACAGCTGGTCGAAGCAGGAGCTCCGCGATGCCCCGGCCGACGTCGCCCGGCTCCAGCTCCTCCTCAGCATCGGCCGCTGCGATCGCGGCGAGTACGCCGAGGCCGAGGAGCTGCTCACCGCCGCCCGCGACGCCGGCGACCACCTCGGCGACGCCGAAGACCAGCTGCTCGACGCCGCGACGATCAGGCTCGAGGCCGCCCGCGGTCGCGACGAGACGGCGCTGCGGTGCTTCACCGCGCTGCGGACCGGTGAGATCGAGGAGTGCGAGCCCCATTTCGTCCTCGCGGTCGCCACGGGCCTCATGCTCACCGAGCACTACGAGTCCGCGCAGGCCGCGCTCGCCCTGCTGCGCGGGGAGGTCGACGGGGCGACGATCTGGCGCACGCGGGCGCTGGGGCTGCAGGCGGAGATCGCCCTGCGGGCCGGAAGCCTGCGGGCGGCCAGCGAGCTCATCGACGACATCGGCCACGCGCCCGCCGGCGCGGGCCAGGTCAGGCCCGACCGGATCCTGCAGCTGCGCTGCTGGCAGCTGCTCATGCGCGGTGAGGCCTGCGCCGCCGAACCCGTTGAGGCAGAGCTCGCGGCACTCGCGACGACGACGGACAACCGACGCCTCCTCGCCGAACTCAACGCCCTCCAGGGCAGCTGCCTGCTGCGTCTGGGCTACCCGGCCGAGGCCGTCCGCCATCTGCGGCGCTGCGACGAGCTCTCCGCCCATGAGCTCAACCCGAACGTGCGGCGCCACGAAGCCGACCTCATCGAGGCGCTCATCGAGATCGGACGGCGCGAACACGCCGGGATGCTCGTCGCGCAGCTGCGCCGCCGCGTCGACCGCTGCCCCTCGCGCTGGGCCGCACACGCGCTGCGCCGCTGCGAGGCGCTGCTCGCCACCGGAGAGAAGAGCCTCGAGCTCTTCACGCTCGCCCTGGGGGCGTTCCGGTCCGAGGACTCGCTCTATGAGAAGGCGCTCACGCAGCTCGCCTTCAGCCGGCGGCTGAGCGGGATCGGCGCCCAGGCTCGCGCCCGGGAGCAGCTGAGCGTCGCCTCGGCGACCTTCCTCGAACTCGGGGCCGACGGCCTGGCCCGGCATCACACGGCACCGCCCGCCCCGGTCGAGACCGCCGCGCCCGAGCTGCCGCAGCTGCGCGAACTCAGCGACGAGGAGCTCAAGGTCGTCGAACTCGTGCGGGCGGGGCTGAAGAACAAGGAGATCGCCCGGCGGGTCTTCGTGTCCCTGCGCACCGTCGAGCTGCGCCTCACCGCCGCCTACCGGAAGCTCGGCGTCGGGTCCCGCACCGAGCTGATCTCCCGCCTGGCCGGCAACCCGAGCCTCGCGGTCGTCTGAGCCTCGTCTGCCGGTGCGCCCGGTGTGGCGGCAGTCCGCACACTGATCGCGGATGACCGCAGATCACCGGCGCACACGGGTCCGACACCACCGCTTCGGAAATAGCTTGGGAAGCAATCGCGAATCGCCCGGCCCTGCCGTTCCCCCTCAGCGGTCAGGTCACTGCCGTCCCCTCGGCGGCCCGGGCGTCTGCAGAACCGAGAACGGCGCTGCCGGTCTCACTGAAGCATTGGAGATCGCAATGACAGCATCGGCACAACCGGAGGCCGAACCAGGAACCGCAGGCAGCCGGTCGTCACGACTGGCACTGGCGGTCTGGGAGCGCAGGGCGCGCCTCCAGATCGTGCTCGACGCCGCCGCGTGGGTCCTCGCCGCGGGCCTCACCTGGTTCGTCCTCGGATTCGGCTGGATCGACGGGTGGACGATCGGACTCGTGCTCGCCGTCGCCCTCGCCCTCCAGCTGCTCGGGGGCCTGAGCCTCGGCCTCTACCGCAGCCGCTACCACTACGGCAGCTTCTCCGAATACGGAGGTCTCGTCCTCCTCAGCCTCGCCGTCACCGTCGTCCTGCTGCTGGTCACCGCGGGTGACTCCCCGTTCGTCCTGCTCCTCGTCTTCTCCGCCCTCATCCTCATGTCGGGCAGCCGGTACGTCATCCGCTACATCCACCAGATGACGACGCGGCCCACACAGGGTGAGCGGGTCCTCGTCGTCGGTGCGGGAGACGCCGCCGATTCCCTCATCCGCCAGATGCTCTCGGATCCGGCGGGCGCCTACCTGCCCGTCGGACTCATCGATGACGATCCGCGCAAGCGGCACCTGAGCATCCAGGGCGTGCGCGTGCGCGGCACGAGCGAGGACATCGCCGAGGTGGTCGAAGCGCTCAATGTCGCCGGTGTCATCGTCGCGATCGCCGATTCCGACGCGCAGTTCCTGCAGGCCTGCCGCAGCAGCCTGCAGATGACCGGACGCTGGCTGCGGACGATCCCGCCGCTGGCCGAACTCGTCGACCGCCGGGTCGAGATCGCCGACATCCGCGACCTCAGGGTCGAAGACCTCATCGGCCGCAGTCCCATCCACACCGATCTCACGGAGATCGCCGCGACCATCGCCGGCAGCCGCGTCCTCGTCACCGGGGCCGGCGGGTCGATCGGCAGCGAACTGTGCCGCCAGCTCTCAGCGCTCGGACCGGAGTCCCTCATCCTCCTCGACCGGGACGAGTCAGCCCTCCACGGCGTCGAGCTCACGCTCTTCGGCTCCGCCCTGCTGACCTCGCCGAACACGGTGCTCGCCGATATCCGCGACCCCGAGGCGCTCGAGCGGATCTTCGCGGCCACGCGACCGCAGATCGTCTTCCACGCCGCAGCGCTCAAGCACCTGCCGATGCTCCAACGGTTCCCCGAGGAGGCGTGGAAGACCAATGTCCACGGCACGCTCAACGTCCTCGAGGCCGCAGCCGCTGCCGGTGTCGACACGTTCGTCAACATCTCCACCGACAAGGCGGCGGCGCCGACGAGCGAACTGGGCCGCAGCAAGCGCATCGCCGAACAGCTCGTCAGCGGCTTCGCCTCGCGCTCGCCGGGCACCTATCTCTCGGTGAGGTTCGGCAACGTCCTCGGCTCCCGCGGTTCGGTGCTGCTGTCGTTCCAGGAGCAGATCCGGCGCGGCGGTCCGGTCACGGTCACCGATCCCGAGGTCCGGCGCTTCTTCATGACGATCCCCGAGGCCTGCCAGCTCGTGCTCGAAGCCGCGGCGATCGGGCAGGACGGCAACGTCATGGTCCTCGACATGGGAGAGCCCGTGCGCATCGACGACATCGCGCGCAGCCTCGTCGCGATGTCGGACCGGCAGATGGAGATCATCTACACGGGCCTGCGCGAGGGCGAGAAGCTCGACGAGGAGCTCTTCGGCGTCGATGAGGGCACCGTGATGCGCATCCACGAGAAGATCAGCCGGGTCGAGGCGCCGGAGCTCGATCCGCGGGTGCTGCCGAGCCGGTCGGCCTCCCGCGAGGTCATCGACCTCTTCTGCACGCAGATCTGCACCCCGGAGGCACCCGCCCGGAAGCGGGCGGTCCCGTCTCCGTCGTCCGAGGCCAGGGCCGTGACCGAGGCGGCCGCCGAGGTCGTGCGCGCCGAGGCTGCGCGACCTGACACCGTCGACGCCGACACCACCCCGGCCGAGCCGGCGGCGGCGCGCCAGCAGCGCGTCGCCGAGGCGGCAGCCGCCTCCGGACTGACCATCGCCCGTCTGCGCAAGCACGTGAAATCAGAGGTGTCAGCATGAGTGAACAGTGGCAGGTCTGGGACGCCGAGGTGCCCGCCGACCGCGACGCGTGGATCGCCCTGTGGGCGGCGTCGGACGAACGCCAGCCCTTCGCCCACCCGGATGTGTGCTCCCTCCTGCGTCCGGCCGAGGGTCGACTCATGGCGGTCGCCCTGTCCCACGGCGGCGGACACGTCCTCTACCCCTTCTTCCTCCGCGAGATCAGCGGCAGCGACGGCTGGCGGGACATCGTCTCCCCCTACGGCTACGGCGGACCGATGCACTGGGGGCTCACCGACGTCGAGGCGACTGCGGAGGTGTTCTGGCACCGCTTCGATGCGTGGGCGCTGGAGCACTCCGTGGTCAGCGAGTTCTCCCGCCTGTCCCTCTTCGGGGAGACGCTGCTGCCGTACCGGGGCGCGACCCGCAAGCGTCAGAACAACTACGTGCGGGACCTCAGCGTCTCCGTCGAGGAGCTCGGCTGGGAGGTCGCACCGAAGGTGCGCAGCAACGTCCGCCGCGCCCGGCGCGAGGGCGTGACCATCGTCATCGACACCGACGGGGAGTTCGTCGACGACTTCGTCCGGATCTACACCGAGACGATGCAGCGCCGCGACAGCGCGGACTGGTACCGCTTCGAACGCCCGTTCTTCGAAGGCCTCCACGCGGCGCTCGCCGGCCAGTTCGCCTATGTCTACGCCGAGCTCGACGGGCGGCTGGTCTCCGCCGACCTCCTCCTCTTCGGCACCGACACCAGCTACTACTTCCTCGGTGGCACCGAGGCGGCCGCGTTCCGCGCGCGCCCCAACGACCTCGTGAAGATGGAGTCGATGACCTGGCTCAAGGCCCGGGGGTGCCGCAGCTATGTGCTCGGCGGCGGCGTCACCGCCGCACCCGATGACAGCCTCGACCGGTACAAGCGGGGGTTCGCCCCGCACGGCCGAGTCGACTACCTCACCGGGGAGCGCATCATCTCCGCCCCGGCCTACGACGCACTCCTCGCCGCGCACCGGCAGCGGCTGGCCGCGCGCGGTCTCGACTTCGACGAGAGCAGCGACTTCTTCCCGGCCTACCGCCGCGGCGCCGAACTCCTGACACCGGAGGCCGCCGAGACAGCGCCGTCAGCCGGCGGGTCGCCGTCGACCGGCGGGTCGGCACCGGCCGCACTGTCAGAGGAGTCGACACCTGCCCGGCAGGCAGAGCCGGCGAGGTCCTGAGATGCCCTACTCCCGCATCAAACGTGCGTTCGACTGCCTCGGGGCAGGACTCGGACTGCTCGTGTGCGCCCCGCTCCTGCTGCTCACCGCCGGCCTCGTCCTCGCCTTCCACGGTGCTCCGGTGATCTTCGCGCAGGAGCGGGTGACCCAGGGCGGGCGGATCTTCCGGCTGCGGAAGTTCCGGAGCATGCGACCGCTCGACCCCGCGCGCGGCTGGACGAGCGATGCCACGCGGCTCACCGCCTTCGGCCGCCTCCTGCGGGCGACGAGCATCGACGAGCTGCCGAGCCTGTGGAACGTCCTCGTCGGCGACATGAGCCTCATCGGCCCGCGTCCCCTGACGACCGACTACCTCGCGCTCTACACCCCCGAGCAGTCCCGTCGTCACGCAGTGCGCGGCGGCCTGAGCGGACTGGCCCAGGTCAGCGGCCGCAACGCGCTGTCGTGGGACGAGCGCTTCGACCTCGACCTCGAGTACGTGAAGACCATGAGCCTGCGCACCGATCTGCGCATCCTCGCCCGGACCGTGGGCACGGTCGTCCGGCGCACCGGGGTCAGCCACCCGGGTGCGGCGACGACGTTCAGCTACGGCGGCAGTCTGCGCTCCGACCTCATCGAGTTCGAGCAGATCGCCCGCACCCGCGACCTCACGCAGTGGATGGCGAGGACCCGTGCGGGTCAGCGGGTGGGGCTGTGCGAGATGGTCAGCCTCGGCGAATCGGCCCGGCTGATCCGGTTCCTGCCGCACCCGGTCGATGCCGCCTTCGCCCCCGACGAGCACGAGGTGCTCACCCGCGAGGTCCTGCGGCTGCTGCTCAACCGGGCGCGCGGCACCGATGCGGACTTCGCCTTCTGCCCCGTCGCCACGGCCGGCGCGGCGGCGGATCTCTACCTCTCGTACGGCTTCCGCCCGGTCACCGAGGCGCCGCCGCTCAGCGCCCTGCCCCAGCCGGCCGCGGTCGCCGTCGGAGGGGAGCTCCTCTGCTGCGCACTGTGGCCCGAGACCGCACCGAACCCCGACCTGAGGATGGCGTCATGACGATCTCGAACGCCCAGCCGACCGCCTCGGCGACACCGACCGAGCTCGAGCCGATCCCGGTGTCGACTCCCGACGTCGGAGCGCTCGAGGAGGAGTACCTCATCCGCGCGTTCCGCTCCGGATGGATCGCCCCGACGGGCCCCGACCTCACCGCGTTCGAAGCCGAACTCGCCGCGCGGGTCGGCGTCCGGCACGCCGTCGGTCTCGCCTCGGGAACCGCCGCCCTCCACCTCGGTCTCCTCGGTCTCGGCGTCGGCGCCGGTGACACCGTGGTGACGTCGACGATGACCTTCGCGGCGACCGCGAACGCGATCATCTACTGCGGGGCCGAACCCGTCTTCGTCGACTGCACCGCCGACGGCAACATGGATCCCGGGCTCCTCCACGAGGCGCTGCGTGCGGGGGCGCGGGCCGGACGCCTGCCGGCGGCCGTCGTCCCCGTCGACCTGCTCGGGAGGCCCGCCGACTACGATCGGATCCTGCCGATCGCCGCCGAGTTCGGGGTGCCGGTGCTCGTCGACGCCGCAGAATCCCTGGGCTCCCACTGCGGCGGCCGGGCCACCGCGAGCATGGGACACGCGGCAGCGGTGTCCTTCAACGGCAACAAGATCATGACGACCTCGGGCGGCGGGGTGCTGCTCACCGACGACTCCGACCTCGCCGCCCGCGCGGCCTACCTCTCGACACAGGCCCGGCGACCGGTGGCCCACTACGAGCACACGGACATCGGCTTCAACTACCGTCTGAGCAATCTGCTCGCGGCGCTCGGCCGGGCTCAGCTTCTCCGTCTCGACTCGATGATCGCGGCCCGCCGGGCGAACCGGACCCGCTACTGCGAGCTCTTCGGGGACTGGGCCGGTGTCGAGCTCTTCGGTCGCGAGAACCCCCACGCGGACAATGCGTGGCTGAGCGCGGTGCTCGTCGACCCCGAGACGGCGGGCTTCACCGCCGGTGAGCTCGGCGAGTGGCTGGCCGCGCACAGCATCGAGACGCGCCCGCTGTGGAAGCCGATGCACCTCCAGCCCGTCCACCGCGGGCGCACGATGCACGGCGGGCGGATGTCCGAGTCGCTCTTCGCGACCGGGCTGACGCTGCCGAGCGGGTCAGCCCTGAGCAGCGCACAGCTCGACCGGGTGCTCACCGCCATCGCGGCGTTCCGATGCGGAGGGCCGCACCGGTGATGCGGGCGCCCGTACCCCGGAGCACGGGGCATATCAGACCACTCAGGCACCCCCATAGCCTGGGACCAGGACGAACACCTCGTCGACGAGCGGCGGCGCCGATCGCCCGCAGTCGCCCACCGGAGCGGAACGAGCCATGAAACTCAAAGAATATCTGCGCCTCATCCGGCGCAACGTCGCCCTCCTCGTCATCGCCACCGTGCTCGGCGGCGCCGCAGGATTCGGGATCTGGGCGCTGCTGCCGACGACGTACTCCTCGCGCACGGAGCTCTTCGCCTCGGTGTCGACCTCGGGCGATCCCTACCAGCTGCAGATGGCCTCGAGCTTCATGCAGGAGCGGATCCAGACCTACGTCGACATGGCGAGCAGCCGGCCCGTGCTCGAACCCGTCATCGACCGCCTCAACCTCGACGAGACGCCGGAGGAGCTGGCCGGACAGGTCAACTCGTACAGCGACCCGCGCACGGTGCTCATCACCGTCGAAGCCGCGGCGGCCACCCCCGACGAGGCCGCGGAGCTCTCCGACGCCATCGCCGGCAGCCTCGTCACGGTCATCGGCGAGATGGAGAACTCGGGCAGCGCCGACACCGGGCAGATCGAACTCAAGGTCGCCAACCCCGCCGTCCCGGCGACGGTCCCGGACGGTCTGCCGCTGTGGATGTGCATCGGCCTCGGACTGCCCGTCGGACTCGCGATCGGACTCGGCATCGCCCTGCTGCGCTCGAACCTCGACAGCCGGCTGCGGACGAAGGAGGACGTCGAGGCGATCACCTCGGCGACGGTGCTCGCCTCGATCCCCACGGACCCGAAGATCACCGACCAGCCGCTGCTCACCCAGATGGGGCTCGACAACGTCCGCGGCGAGGCCTACCGCCGACTCCGGACGAACCTCGGCTTCGCCCAGGTCGACGACACGAACTCCGCCGTCCTCATCACCTCGGCGGGAGCGCAGGAGGGCAAGTCGACGACGAGCATCAATCTCGCGATCGCGCTCGCCCAGGCCGGCAGCCGGGTCGCCCTCGTCGACGTCGATCTCCGGCAGCCGACGGTCGCGGAGAAGCTCGGCCTCGAGAACTCCGTGGGACTGACGACCGCCCTCGTCGGGTCCGCCGACCTCTCCGAGCTCATGCAGCCCTGGGGGCAGGACGAGCTCTACGTCCTCACCGCCGGGATGATGCCGCCGAACCCCACCGAACTGCTCGATTCGCGAGCGATGGGAACACTCATCAAGCGCCTGACCGGGGAGTTCGACATCGTCATCCTCGACGGTCCGCCGCTGCTGCCGGTCGCCGACAGCCTCGTGCTGTCGAAGCAGGTCGGCCGGGTCCTCCTCGTCGCCAGCGTCGGGCAGGTGCGCACGAACGACCTCCAGGAGGCGGTGCGCAGCCTCGACGTCCTCGATGTGCCCGTCGACGTCGTCCTCAACCGGGTGCCGCGCACCTCGGCGGAGGCCAACGGCTACTACCAGTGCTACTCGAGCCGGGCGCAGAAGCAGACCGCGGGGCCGGGACCCGAGATCCCCTCCGACGTGCCCCCGTCCGATGTGCCGCGGACCTGGCCGGGCAGCACCGAGGACGCCTGGTCCGGTCGCGGCAGCGAGCAGACCGCCGAGGCGGCGAGCCCGACCTGGACGACGAGCGACGACGCCACCGCAGGACGTCACCTGCGCCCGCGGAGGCTGGCCCGCACCGGAGGGCAGACGCGGCGGGAGAGCATGGGACGACTGCCATGAGGATCGGCCTGCTCGCCAGCGTCGGGCACATGATCGATTCGTTCTTCCCCGAGATCATCGCGTCGTGGACGGCTGCGGGGCACGCGGTGTCGACCGCGGCCGGGACCCCGACCGCCGACGGTCACGGCGTCGTCATCGCCGGCCTCGGCCGACGCCCGGGGCCGGGCATGGTCGCGGCCCGGGCCGGGCTGCGGTCCTGGGTCCGCGACGCCGGGATCGATGTCGTCGTCACGAACTCCGCAACGGCGTCGGGGCTCGTGCGCTCCGCCTCGCTCGACGTTCCCGTCGTCTACTTCTGCCACGGACTGCACTGGAACACCGGCACCCGGCCGGCCGACCGGATGTGGCAGACCGTGGAGCGCTCGCTGCTGCGACGCACGAGCGGGATCATCACCATCAACTCCGACGACCATGCGTGGTTCGCACCCCACGTGGAGTCCGACCGGCTGCTCCGTCTCGAGACCGGGGTCGGACTCGACCTCGAGCGCTACGCTGCGGCACCGGCGCTCCCGGTGGCCGGGAACCGGCTCGAGCTCGTCTGGATCGGCGAGTTCAGCCCCCGCAAACGTCCCGATCTCGCCGTCGACGTCGTCGCCGGTCTCCGGGCGGTGGGAGTCGACGTCCGCCTGCGGATGCTCGGCGACGGGCCGCTGCGAGCCCGGATCACCGATCGGGTGCGCCGCCTCGGCCTCGCCGATGCCGTCACCGCCCATGGGTTCGGCACGGTCGTCGACGCCCTGAGCGGCAGTCACGGTCTCCTCCACACGGCGGCGTGGGAGGGTCTGCCGCGGGTGATGCTCGAAGCCGTCGCCGTGGGGCGGCGCTCGTACGCCTTCGACGTCAAAGGCGTGCGCGACATTCCCGAGGCCCGGCTCGTGACCGATCGCGACAGTGCGGCCCTCGTCACCGCGCTCGCCGAGGACTGGTCGACAGGGAGGATGACGGCACCCCTGGCCTACGACCGCTCCCGCCTCGACTCGACGGAGACCGCAGAGTCGGTGAGGGTCTTCCTCGAGACGCTCGTCGACCGCACGTCCCGGCCTGCGTCGAGCACTGCGGTCGGTCGGGGAGAGCGATGAGCGGCACCGAGGTCCTCGTCTCCGTCATCGTCCCCGTCTGCAACGGCGAGGCGCACCTGCAGGCGACGCTCGACTCGGTGCTCGCCCAGCGCCACCGAGCCCTCGAACTCATCGTCGTCGACGACGGCTCGACCGATGCCACGCCCGCGCTCCTCGCCGACCTCGCCGCGGCGGACACCAGGGTCCGCACCCTCCGCCAGCCGAATCGCGGTGTCTCCGCCGCCCGGAACCGCGGCCTCGATGCCGCGCACGGCGAGTGGATCCTCTTCCTCGACGCCGACGACCTGCTCATCGACCCGCTGCTCCTCACGGCGCTCGTCCGGGCCGGCGGGGACGACGCGGACATCGTGGGCTTCGCCTCCACCGACGACCCGGGTGCCATCGGCAACTCCGGAGGCGATGGCGACCGGCGGCTGCAGGCGGCGCTCGCCGAGGCGGTCGACGTCGTCCTCGACCACCGGGAGATCGCGACGATGATCGCCGCCGAGACCGCGAACGCGGTGTGGGACAAGGCCTACCGGCGCACCCTGATCGACGCGGGGGGCACCCGCTTCCTCGAGGGCATCCGGATGGGTGAGGACCTCCTCTTCAACCTCGACTGCATCTCCCGCGCCGAGGTGGTGCGCACGGTGCCGATCCGCGGTCACTTCTATCGGCGGGGCGGGACCGCCTCGGCGACCGGACGCTACCTTCCCGACAAGTTCACGGATCTCACGATCGTCGGGACGCGGCTCGCGGACTGGGCGCAGGGCACGGGATCGCCCGAACTCGTCGCGGCCGTCGACTTCATCAGGGCGAAGAACGTCTTCTCCTGTGTGCGCGACCTCCACCGCCCCGACTGCGACGTTCCCAGGGAGCAGCGGCTGGCACGGGCGAGGGAGTACCGGATCGAGGTGCCCTCGGTGCGGATGGACGGTCTCGGACCGGGGCGGCGGATGCTCGGCTCCGCCTACAACCTCCTCGGGTACCGTTCGCTCTTCCGTCTCACCGGTCTCGTCGGAGGCCGCCGATGAACGGGGGATGGGACGTCGACCTGGGGCCATTTGCCATCCTCGTCGTGTGCACCGGAAACGTCTGTCGGTCCCCGCTCGCCGAACGGGTGCTCCAGGACGGGCTCGATGAGCTGGCACCCATGCAGTTCGCGGTCTCCAGTGCCGGGACGCAGGGACTCCCCGACGACACGGTGACCCCGGAGATCGCCCAGATCGCCGGACGCTACGGGCTCACCTTCGACGGATTCGCCTCGCGGCGGCTCGAACCCGGCCACATCCGCACCGCCGACCTCGTCCTCACGATGGAGCGGGCACAGCGCGCTGCCGTCGTGCAGATGCTCCCGGCGGCCCTCAAGCGCACGTTCACGCTGCGCGAGTTCGCCCGCATCCTGCCCCTCGTGCCGCCCGAGAACGGCTCGTCGCCGACGGAGCGGTGGCAGTCGCTCGCGGCGCTGGCCCAGCGGTACCGCCACGCCGCTCCCGGCGACGGCGGCAACGATGACGTCGTCGACCCGATCGGCGGCACCGACGAGGTC
The DNA here is from genome assembly GCF_039528855.1 of Brevibacterium sanguinis. Taxonomy (NCBI): domain Bacteria; kingdom Bacillati; phylum Actinomycetota; class Actinomycetes; order Micrococcales; family Brevibacteriaceae; genus Brevibacterium; species Brevibacterium sanguinis. The sequence continues at coordinate 91,761 of NZ_BAAAMB010000007.1, forward strand.
CACCAGACGATGCTCGATGAGATGATGCCGGCGATCCGGACGCTTCTCAAATGGGAGCAGCAGTTCGACCGAATCGAGGCGTGAGCGATGTTCCTCGTCTCGTGGTTCGTGCTCGCCACCCTGTGGATCGTCGGCTTCTGCGTCGTCGGGGAGACCTCGAAGTTCCGGCACTGGAGCAACGCGCTGTTCCCGATCCTCTCGCTCGTGACGATCACGGTGCTCGCCGCCTCGGCGGCGAACTACGACGTCGTCGACAAGAACCGCTACGCCCTCGAGTTCGAGTCGATGAGCTTCGCGTCGCCGGACGAGATCTTCGCTGACACCGTCGCCGACGGCAGGGAGCCGGCATACCTGCTGTTCAACTGGATCGTCGGTCTCTTCACCCATGATGCCCGCGTCTACTTCGTCGTCGCGGCGGCCTTCTGCGGGATCATGCTCGCCGCGACCCTGTGGCTCGTCCTCGGCTCCGGGTGGCAGACGGCCGTCGTGCTCTACGTGACCTTCTGCTTCGGCTTCTTCATGGACTATTCGAGCTTCCTGCTCCGGCAGGGGCTGTCGATCTCGTTCCTCTTCCTCGCCCTGGCCCTCGTGCTGCGCGGCGCCAGGGTCGTGTGGATCGTCCTCCTCGTCGGGGTCGGTCTGCTCTTCCACTGGTCGGCCATTCCCGCGGCGCTCATCATCGTCCTCATCCGACTCATCCGCATGCGCACCGACATCCTCCTCGGCGTGTGGGTGATCCTCTCCGCCGCCTACTTCACGGGCATGAACGAGCGCCTGGCCGGGCCGCTCGGCGCGAGCGTCGAGCAGGTCGACGTCTACTCCGATCCCTCACTGGCCGCGGAGTACACCGGCGGCACGAACCGTCCGAGCTTCTGGCTCTTCAGCGCGGGCCCGCTGGCCGTGTCCTATGTCGCCTTCAAGAAGCTCACGGTGCTGCCCGAGTGGTATCCGAAGCTGCTCAACGCCTTCATCCTCCTCAACGGGTACTTCCTGCTCATGGGATTCGTCTTCTTCAGCGACCGCCTCGCCGCGTACTCGTGGTCGCTCGTGCCCGCCGTCGTGTCGATCCCCTTCCTCGCCTACCGCGGGACGGCCGCCCCCGTCGTCCGACTCGGCCTGCTCGTCGCGTTCACCCTGTGGGCGGTGTACTTCGGGTCGTTCGACGTCCTCGTCGACCGGTGACCCTCAGCGGCTGCCGCCCTGGCTCGGCACCGGGTCCGCGGCCGGATCGAGGCGGCGGGCAGGGCGCGCGGGCCGCCACGCGAGGACCAGCTCACCGGCATAGCGACCGACCGAACCGCACAGCAGCGCGAGACACCCGGCCTCCACCGCCGGCATGCCGGCGGCTCCGGCGATCCCGCCGCTGAGCAGTGCGACGGCGACCGAGAACGCACCGACGAACGTCGTCGCCCAGTACCGGTTGAGCACGAGCAGCGTCGCCGACAGCAGGTACGTGGGCACGGTGATGACCGCGGCGACGGCGAGCATGCCGATCGCCGGTGCCGACAGGGCGAACGCCTCACCGTAGACGGCAACGAGCAGCGGACTGCCGAGGACGAGGGCGACGATGATGAGGGGACTGAGCGCTGCCATGATGATCCCGCCCCGCACCAGGGACGTCCGCAGCAGGGGCGGTGCCGCGGGGTCCTCGTGGAGACGGCGGTAGACGGGCAGCATCACGGTCTCGACGGACGCTCCGACGAGGTTCGCGAAGACGACGAGGTACGCCGCCGAGGCGTACCGTCCGACGTCGTCGGCGGCCCCGAAGAGCGCGACGACGCCGAGCGGGGCGTAGGACGTCAGCGAGTAGATCCCCTGCATGAGCGACAGCGGCACTCCCGCGGTGAGGAGGGCGCGCACCTCGGTGCCGGTGGAAGTGGCGTCCGCCGCCGGACCGGGGTCCGCGGCGCGTTCGGGGGCGGGGGCGCGCTGCCCGAGGACGGCGGTGACGACGGTGACGAGCAGGGCGGTTCCGGCAACTCCCCACAGGGCACTGACCACGGACCCCGTGACCGCCATGACGAGCGTGACGGTGACGGCGGTGACGACGGCGCTGCCGATGAGGATGAGCCCGAAGGCCCGGAGTCGTTCGGCCCTCTGCAGGCGGGCGAAGAAGAGGTCGGCGATCGTGTCGCACAGTTTGATGACGAGCACGGCGGCCGCCATCGGCCAGGAGAGCTCGGGGACGACGAGCCCGAGCACGAGGAGGCCGATCCCGGCGGCCACGGCGGCGCTGCAGATCCGCACACCGAGGTAGACGCCCCAGCGCACCCGTGCCTGCAGGGTGAGATAGAGGTTGCGCAGGCCCAGCTGGGAGAGGATGAACACCGGCGTGAGAGCCGCGATGAGGGTCGAATACTGGCCGACCGCGGCGGGACCGTCCTGGCGGGCGAAGAGCCACACGAGGTACCACTGCGCGGCGGCCGTCGCGATGTTGCCGACAGTCACGAACAGCAGCGAGGCTTTCGGCATATCGGGTGTCCTGTCGGTGGAAGGCGGAGGCGGTGCATACCCCGCTTATCGGGATGCTACTGGCGATGCCCGCCTCTCGGTCTCGCTCCGGAGCGGCTTTGCGGGACTCCGCAGTGCGCGTGCGGTCGTCAGTGCGCGTGCGGTCGTCGGCCGGAGCGCCCGCAGGCGGGAGCGCAGCGGCAGCACCGTCGTGAAGGCGCGGTAGACGACGGGCCGCAGCGGCAGGTCCCATGCGCCGATGTACTCGTGGGCATCGGCACCCATCTCCGCCTTGAAGCGGATGAGACCGGACGCATGGTCCCCGGCGTCAAGGGTGTCCTCGACCCCGCCGAGGTCGAGAAGCTGCGCGCCGTCAGCCACGGCCCGGCGGATGATCGCCCAGTACACCGCGTTCGACCCTCGGGCCTCCGGGCGCACCGCACTCGTCGCGGCGAGGACCCCCTGGACCCGGCCGCCGATCCGCGCGGTGGCGTTCGCCGCGACCGCGTCCCCGTCGTGACGGGCGATATGGAGGGCGAAGTCCCCGGGGAAGGCCTCGCCCATCGTCGCCCAGATCGCCTCGAAGTACTCGCGCGGCTGCGGCTCGAAGCCGTTGCGCTCGGCCGTTTCGACGAAGAGACGATGGACCTCGCCGAGGTCCTCGCGACCGCCCGGACGGACCTCCACCTCGGCGCGCGCGGCCTTGCGGATGTTCTTCCGCCACGTCTTCGACATCTTCTTCAGCGCCGTCTCCTCGGTGCCGTCGTCGAAGCGCAGGTGGAAGTTCAGCCGCGGCTGGCTCGCCTCGGTGTCGGGGTCGCCGACGATCGGCCGCCACCCGCGCCGGGCCAGCAGCTCGGTCAGCTGCAGGGCCGTCGCGTCGACGGCATCGGGCGGGAGGTCGGAGAAGCGGCGGACCGCGCCATCGGCGAGGCCCGCGCGCACGGTCGCCGAATCCCACCGCCGCACGGTGAGCGGGGGAGTGATGCGCACACCGAAGACGCGGCGGGCGCGCAGGTGGGCCGTGAGCGCGGAGAGCTGATCGTCGACGTCCGGGGACGCCCAGTCGATGAGCGGCCCCTGGGGGATGTAGGCGAACCGCAGGCGGCTGCCGGGCATCCGCCGATACCGGATGACCGCCGCCGCGACCGGCTCGTGGCCGCCGGCGAACCAGCCCACGGGCTCGTGCTCCCAGTCGGTGCTGCGGGCGCGACTCCACTCGGGGGTCTGCTGATAGCTGGCGTCCCCCGTGCGGTCGAGGAATCTCCAGTAGTCATCTGTCGCGATCGTGCGAACCGTGTGCATGATCCTCAAGCGTAGGGAGGCCCGCTGCCCGACTCCATGGCTCCCGCGGACTCTTTCGCCGACCCGCACAACCCTGACGGCTTCCCGCAGGCCGGCCCCGCGACGGCGGCCTCAGGCGGGCACGTCCCCCAGACTGGTTCCACAGCAGCGGTTCCGCCCACGGGGGAGCTCCCCGCTGGCGACGCAGATCGAGGAGAGGCTGCGAGATGTTCATCGATCAACTCAGCGCGGTGGTTCCCCGCCGAGGTGGAGGTCTGGAGAAGATGGTCCCCGGTACCGACCCCGCCGAGGCCGGCGGCCCGGCCGGCGGGCCCGCGCCGACGGGCCGGGCGGCCGAGATCGCCGGCTTCGCCCGCGAACTCGGTCTCGCTCCTGACGAGTTCGCGGCCGAGCTGTTCGCCGCGAGTGCCGGGTGCCTCGCGCTCGGGCGGATCGCAGCCGCTGCCGCCGCCCGCGTCGACCACTCCGTCGATCCCACCTCCCGCAGCTTCGCCGACTACGTCGCCGCTCAGGCGCCGCCGCTCGACCTCGGCCTCTCCGCCGAGGACCTCTGGGTCGCGACGGTGCTGTCCCACCTCGGCGCGTTCACCGAACGGACTGCGCTCTTCGCGCTCGCCTCCGTGCCCCCGCCGGCCGACTTGAGGTCCGGCCCCCCTGACCCCGAGGGCGTGCTCATGCGCCTGCGCATGTCGGGTGTCGTCGCCGATGCCGGAGCCGACGGCGGCCGGCGACTCCTGCGGGTGCCCGTCCTCCTTGCGGCGAGCTTGCGCCGCAGTGCGGCCGCCGCGGACAGCGGGAGCGAGGCGTCCGGCCTCCTCACCCATCTCGTCCCCGCTCTCGTCGACCATCTCGAGACCGCCGAGGCGATCGATGCGCAGGTGCTCGCCGACGTCCTCGACCTCGCCCGCCGCGCCCGGCACTGGGACGTGCTCCTCCGGCTCGCCGATTCCGTCGGACTGCCGATGTTCCTCCTCGCCCCGCAGGCCGCCTGCGCCGCCTACGGCGGACTCCCGCCCGAGGCGATGACGGTCGAACCCGACCTCGCCCTCATGGCCCGCATCGCCGAGGACATCATCGACCTCCTCGGCGGAGACTTCGACCAGGCGCGACTGCAGGAGGCGCTCATCGGGGAGACGCGGACCGGGCGACTCCGCGAGCTCTGCTTCCTCGCCGTGCCCGATACCGCCCCACCGCCGCAGCCTGAGGCGATCGCCACCGAGGTGGGGCCGGGGTCCGTGCTGCGGGACATGTCGGCCCTCGTCGCCGCCGGACGCCACAGCGAGGCCGCCGACCTCGGCCTGTCGGCGCGCATCCGGCCCGGCGCGAAGCGCGCCCAGCTGAGCATCCGCCTCGTGGCCGCGATCTGCGCCTTCCACGACGGGGACGTCGCCCGCGCCCGGGCGATCCTCCACGACGTCGAGGTCCAGGCCGCCCCGCGCCACGTCGACGGCGACTACCTCGTGCCCGCCGCCGTCGCGTGGTCGGCGCTGGCCTCAGCGGTCGCCGGGGACCACGAGCGCACCGACGCGTTGCTGGCGCGACTGGCCCGGACGGCGCCGCGGCCGACCCTCGTCGACGACGTCGTGCGCTCGCCCTGGCGCATCGCCACGGCCCTGCGCGCCCTCGACCGCCTCGATCTCGACCTCGCCGCGGACTGCCTCGCCGACGTCGACCGGGCACCGGACGGGATGGGACTGCGGATCTGGATCCCCGTCATCGGGCGGCGACTCGCCGTGCTCGCCGCCCGCACCCCGGCCGACCTCATCATCGCCAACGACGACGTCGCCCATGACGACCTCGACGACCGCGCCACCACGCTGCCCCGGCTCAGCCGCGACCTCGTGTCCGGCAGCCGCAGCGCCGTCTTCACCGCGCTCGGTCAGCTGCGGTGGGCCGAGGTCGAACTCGAGCAGATGTCGCCGGACTCCGCCGCCCGCGTCGTCGGCAGCGTGCGCGTCGAACTCATCGCCGGACGCAGCGAATCCGCGATCGCCCAGGTCGAGGCGTGGTTCTACCACCCGATGCTCACCCCCACCGGACGGGCCGAGCTCGCCGCGATCCGGGCGGCGGCGCAGGCTCGGCTGGGCCGCGACGCCGAGGCGCGCGACGAGTTCCGCACGGCCCTCGGGCTCACCGCGCTCGTCAGCTCCCTGCTGCCGCTGGCCTGGCTGCCCCGGACCGATCGCGCCCGACTCCTCGACCTCAGCGCCGGCGACCCGGCGTGGGAGCCGGTGTTCCGGGCGTTCGCCGACACCAGGCGCGCCCAGCTCCTCACGCGGCTGCGCGAGGTCGGTGCGGTGTCGGTGTCCGAGGTGTCGATGCCGCAGCTGAGCAAGGCCGAAGCCCACCTGCTCGATCTCCTCGCCACCGACCGCTCGATCGCCCAGATCTCCGCGGAGCTCCACCAGGTGCCGGGGACGGTGAAGAACCGGCTCTCGGCCCTCTACCGCAAGTTCGGCGTCTCCGGCCGTGCCGAGGCGATCACGCGGGCCGGGGCGCTCGGCTTCCTCCCGCCGTGACGACCGCGCGCGCCGAGGTCGCGCCAGGGTCGCGCGCTCCGCGGCCGCACGCGCCACGGTCGCGCGGAGACAGCCCGCCGA
>NZ_BAAAMB010000007.1:98144-166933 GCF_039528855.1 Brevibacterium sanguinis
CTGTGACGACGCCCCGCCTCGGCGAGGGGAATCACGCGGTGATGAGGTTGCGACGGCGGAAGCCCAGCGCGCCGATGAGGGTGAGGACGACGCCTCCCGCGGTCAGCCACGCGATCGCCGCCGGTTCGAGGTCGACCGACGGGTACTGCCCGATGTGGACGAACACGGACAGGTCGAGGATCGCCTCGTCGAGCTGGAGCATCGTGCCGAAGAATGCGAGGACCGCGGAGAGGGCGAAGACGATCCATCCGATGCCCATGGCGCGCGGGACGATGCCGTAGGCGAGGAAGGCGATGCCGAGCAGCGCCCAGATCGCCGGGGTCTGCGCGAGGTGGCCGACGAAGGTGGGACCGAGCAGGTCCCAGTCGCCGGTCGAGGCCGCGGCCCCGAAGCCCTCGCCGAAGCCGCCGAGCGCCATGAGCAGCAGCGCGCCGAGGAACGACACGCTCGCCCACGCGAGCATCCAGCCCGGCCGGCTGACCCCGGTGGCGAGCACGGGCTCGGTGCGGAATCCCTGCTCCTCGGCCCGCAGGCCGCCGGCGGAGATGAGCGCGAAGACGGCGACGATGATCGCGAAGTAGAGGCCCATGAACCCGAGGTAGCCGTCGACGATGCCGTCGGCTCCGCCCATGATCGCGAGGATCTCCGGCGGCATGCCGTCGGCGCCGTCGGCCATCGCCGAGGTGAACGAGCCGAAGACGACGCCCATGATGAGGACGCCGAGCGACCACCAGAGCAGGCTCGAGCGCTGGAGGCGCAGGGCGAGGGCGAACGGGGAGGACAGGGCCGCCGAGGCGGTCGGGCGACCGAGCCGGTCGGGCAGGATGCCCGCGGCGAGGTCGCGCTGCGACTGGAGGGCGAGGGCGACCGGGACGAGGACGATGAGCAGACCGACGCACAGGAGGAGCGGCCACCAGCGGTCGAGCGTGAACGGCGCCGTCTGCTGTGCCCAGCCCAGCGGGGACAGCCACGACAGCCAGTCGAGGTCCCCGCCCTGGACGGCGGACATGTCGCCGAGTCCGCGGACGATGAAGAACACCGCGAGGATCGCCCCGGCGATGCCCGAGCAGGCGCGTGCGAATGCGGAGAGCTGCGCGGTCACTGCGGCGACTCCGGCGAACACCCAGCCGACCGCGCCGATGCTCGCCCCGAAGAGCAGGGCGGAGGAGAACGGGCGGGGTGCGGCCTCGGAGGAGAAGAACGCGAGTGTCGTGCCGAGGGCGACGAGGACGTTCATCCCCAGCGTGAGGACGAGCGCGGCGATGAGCTGCGTGTGGCGTCCGGTGACGTCGGCGCGGACGAGTTCGGCCCGGCCGGTCTGCTCCTCGCTGCGGGTGTGGCGGGAGATCGTGAGGATCGACATGAGCGCGGCCCCGAGCATGAGGAAGACGCCGTACATCCCGACGATGAAGCGCGGCACGGTGATGTCGTCGAAGCCGTAGCCGGGTCCCGTGATGAGACCCATGACGGGGTTCTTCGCGAACACCGTCATCGCCTCGAGCGAGCTGCCGTCGAGGACGAGGGCGATCGCGTTCGAGAAGTACGCGGCCATCGCCGAGAGGCCGAGCACCCACAGCGGCAGGCGCCAGCGGTCACGGCGGAGCATGAAACGCAGCAGGGTGCCGAGCCCGGTGAGGTTCGTGCCCCGCTCGGCCCGGTGGGCCGGGTGGTCCCGGTGTCCTTCCGTTGCCGCATGCCTGCCGTGGGTTCCGGGAGGCGCCGACGTGAGCAGGTGGGTGTCGCCGTCGCGAGTCCGGGCCGTCGTCGCCGTGTGCGTGTTCATCACCGGTCCTCCGATCCGTAGTGGCGCAGCAGGAGCTGTTCGAGGGTGGGCGGCGTGGCCGTCAGCGACCGGATGTCGTGGTCGCCCAGTGCCCGCATGATTCCCGGCAGCTGCGCGGTGTCGGCGCTGAAGTGCAGCTGCGGTCCTTCGCGGACGAGGTCGTGGACCCCGGTCATCGTCGTGAGCTCAGAGATGTCCTTCTCGACCTGGACGGTCACCGTCGTCCGTGAGAGGTGGCGCAGGTCGGCGAGCGCCCCGGTCTCGACGATCCGGCCGGCACGGATGATCGAGACCCGATCGGCGAGCGCTTCGACCTGCGCGAGGATGTGGCTCGAGAGGAGCACCGTGCGCCCCTGCTCCTTCGCCTCCCGGATGCACTCCTGGAAGACGGCCTCCATGAGCGGATCGAGACCGGCCGTCGGCTCGTCGAGGAGGAGCAGCTCGACGTTCGAGGCGAGTGCGGAGATGAGCGCGACCTTCTGCCGGTTGCCCTTCGAGTACGTCCGTCCCTTCTTCCGCGGGTCGAGGTCGAAGCGCTCGATGAGCTCGTCGCGCTTGGCCGTGTCGACCCCGCCGCGCAGCCGGGAGAACAGGTCGATCGCCTCGCCGCCGGTCAGTCCCGGCCACAGTTCGACGTCGCCGGGAACGTAGGCGAGCCGCCGGTGCAGGGACACCGCATGCGACCAGGGATTCTCGCCGAGGAGGCTGATCCGTCCCGCATCCGAGCGCAGGATCCCCAGGAGGATCCGGATCGTCGTCGACTTGCCCGCGCCGTTGGGTCCGAGGAAGCCGTGGACCTCCCCGCGGGCGACGGAGAGGGTGAGCCCGTCGAGGGCGCGGACGCGACCGTAGGTCTTGACGACGTCGGTCATCTCGATGGCCGCCGAGGCGGTCGGGGTCGTGGTGTCGTGTGCAGTGCTCGTGTCAACAGTGCTCGTGTCAGCGGTCATGATGCGTCATCTCCCTGTGAGTGGGTGCGTGATGAGGTGGTGTGGGTCGAGTTCTCGGGTGGGTCATCGCCGGTCGGTGGGGCGGTGCCAGGCTGTTCGGTGCCAGGCTGTTCGGTGCCAGGCGGGGTTCCCGGTGGGACTCCCGCTGTCGGGTCGTGCGTTGCGGCGGTGCCCGGCGGGACGGGATCCTGCTCCGGCGCCGAGGCGAGCACCCCGTTCCAGTAGAGGTCGAGCAGGTGCGGGGCGAGCCGCGTCATCGTCGAGGCGACGTCGGCGGTACCGAGATTCGCTTCGAGGCGACGGCTGAGCATCGCCGGGGCCAGGGCCATGACGGCGAGCATCGCGGCCTGCCCGCGGGTGTCCTCGCTCTGCCGGAACTCGTAGCCGGCGAAGCCCTCGACGATGTAGGACTCGACGAGGTCGACGTAGTGGTCGAAGTACCGCTGCCCGTGCTCACTCGGATCGAGCAGCGACTTGAGCAGGTAGTCGACGGCTGTCGACATCGCCGGATCGTCGAACATCATCTGCACGGCCATGACCGCATACCCGGCGTTCTCGACCTTCTTCTCGGTGATGAGATCGAAGACGTGGTCGTCGCACGCGGTGCGCAGTCCCTCCTTCGACCCGAAATGGTGGATGACGAGACCCGGGGAGACGCCGGCGGCGGCGGCGATGCCGCGCACCGTCGCCTTCGCGAAGCCGTGGGCGGCGAATTCGCCGACCGCGGCATCGAGGATCCTCTCAGCCGTCTCGGGTGAGGAGTTGGGGGAGCGGGAGGGCTCGTCCCGCGGAGTGGTTGAACGCATGTTTAATATTAAACGCGTGTTCAATCGAGCCGTCAACAGGGTGACGGTGAATTTTTCTGCAGCGCGGTGAGCCCGGCGGTCGGGTCCGCCTCCGGAGAGGGGCGTCGGCGGGCCGCTGTCGACGGGCTGCGCCTGGTCGCCGGGCAGCCGCGCCGCCCTCCGCGAGGTGGATCCGGCTCGATGATTCCGCTGAAATCGAGCCGGATCCACCTCGGGGGCATCGTTTGCGGGGTGATCGAGCGATGCGGTGCGCGCACACCCCTTGACGTACAACCGTTCGGTTGTAGGATGTGGGCATGACAGCCCGACTCGACGACGATGTCGACGCGATGTTCCAGGCGTTGGCGGATCGGACGCGGCGCGACATCGTCCGCCGTGTCCTCGTCGACGGACTGTCCGTGTCCGAACTCGCCGAGGACTACGACATGAGCTTCGCCGCCGTGCAGAAGCACGTCGCCGTGCTCGAGCGGGCGGGTCTCGTGACGAAGGAGCGCAGCGGACGTCGCCAGGTCACCCGGGCCGATGTCGGCGCGATCCGCACCGTGCGCGACCTCCTCGGCGATCTCGAACTCCAATGGCGGGACCGCGTCGAGCGCATCGATGCCCTGCTCGCCGCCGACGACGCGGACACGACGCCTCTGCCCCGCCCGGGCGCGGAGGGATAAACGGATTCAATGACGAAGGAGCAGTCATGCCGGTGACGGAGACCAGCCACAACGAGGACACGAAGACCCTGACGATGGTCGCGCAGTTCGCCGCCCCGCCAGAGAGGGTCTGGGAAGTCTACGCCGATCCCCGGCAGCTCGAGAAGGTGTGGGGACCGCCGACGCATCCGGCCACCGTCGTCGACCACGACCTCGTCCCCGGCGGTCGGGTCACCTACTACATGACCGGACCCGAGGGGGAGAAGTACTACGGCCTCTGGGAGGTCACCGCCGTCGACGCGCCCGTGAGCTTCTCCTTCCGCGACTACTTCGCCGATGAGAACTTCGACATCGCGCAGTCCCTGCCCGGCAGCGCGAACACCTACACGTTCACCGCCGACGGCGACGGCACGAAGGCCGTCTACACCTCGGTCTTCGACACCGCCGAAGGCCTGAAGACGGTCCTCGAGATGGGTGTCGTCGAGGGTGCCACGGCGGCGATCGGGCAGATCGACGACCTCCTCGCCGAACGCTGACGACCTCCCGCCTCGGCGGGGACGGGTACGGAACGGGCAGCCGCCTCGGTGCGGTCGGGTGCGGAACGGGCAGCCGCCTCGGCGGGACTCACTCCTTCGCCATCGCCGCCATCGACCGCTGCGGCGCGTCCGACTTCACCGCGATGATGAGGGCGAGGCCGATGATGAGGACGATGATGATGCCGAGCGTGCCCGCACGCTGATATCCGAGCAGGGAGATGAAGAGCGCGAACATCGCCGGGCCGAGGAAGCTCACGGCCCGGCCGGTCGTCGCGTAGAGGCCGAAGTTCTCGCCGGCGCGCTCGGGCGGGGTGAGGCGGGCGAGGAACGACCGCGACGAGGCCTGGACGGGGCCGACGCAGAAGCTGAGGACGAGCGCGCACACCCAGAACACGGCCGGGTCGTCGGTGAGAAGGATCGGCACTCCGCCGGCGATGATGACGATGAGCCCGGTGATGATCACGGGTTTGGGGCCGAAGCGGTCGTCGAAGAGCCCGGCGATCATCGCTCCGGCGCCGGCCGCAATGTTCGCCGCGACGCCGAGGATGATGATCTGCGTGGCCGAGAAGCCGTAGCTGCCGGCCGCGAGCACCCCGGCGAACGCGAAGATCGCGGCGAGCCCGTCGCGGAAGATCGCCGAGGCGATGAAGAAGCGCAGCGTCTGATGCTCGTGCTTCCACATCCGCACGAGGCGGCGGACGAGGGATGCGTAGTCGGCGATGAACGCCCTGATCGGATGGCCGCCCGAGGTGCCCGTGACCTTCGCGCCCGGGGCGGTGACGAGGACCGGGATCGCGAAGACCGCGAACCACACGGCCGAGAGCACTGCGACGATGCGGAAGCGCAGGCCGTCCTCGTCGGTGGCGCCGAAGAGGCCGACCTCGGGCTGGATGACGAGGACGAGGAGGAGGACGAGGAGCACGAGCCCTCCCGCATAGCCCATGCCCCAGCCGAAGCCGGAGACCTTGCCGACGTTGTCGGGGGTCGTGATGCGGACCATGATGCCGTTGTAGGCCACCTCGGCGAATTCGAAGAAGACGCTGCCCACGGCGATGAGGAGCAGACCCAGCCACAGATAGGCGGGGGAGTCGCGGACGAAGAAGAGACCGGCCATCGTCACGATGACGATTCCCGTGTGGACGCCGAGCCAGAGCTTGTGCCGCCCGCCGGCATCGGCGCGGGTGCCGACGGCCGGGGCGACGAGGGCGATGACGAGTCCGGCGGCGGCCATCGACCAGCCGAGCGCCGCGGAGCCGGACTCCTCGCTGCTCGCCACCGCCTTCGTCAGGTACGGGGTGAAGACGAATGTGATGATGACGGCATTGAACGACGCCGAACCCCAGTCCCACAGCGCCCAGCTGAAGACGCCGATGCGCGAGCTGACAGGGGTTCGCGGAGGTGAGTGCATGACGTCACTGTACTGAATTCCCAGGTCCGAGATTGTTCATTGGGTGAGAGTTCGGTTGATGTTCCCTCAGGATTCCGGCAAGGTAGAAAGTCGGTTAAGTGCACTCGATGCGAAGGAAATCATGACTGATTCTCAAGCGGACAAAGCCACAGCGGCGGGGGATCCGCCAGGCGGAGACGGTGCCGAAACCGCCCGTCACGACGCGGAGGCGGCGCCCGGCGCGGACTCCCAGGGCACCGCGATCCCGCCCGAAGAGCAGGCTCACTACCTCTTCGGAGCCCCCGATCCGGTGCGGCTCCACCTGCCCGATCGACTCCACATCGGCGAGGACGACTCCGACGACGCGATCACGGAGAAGCTGCGCCGCCAGGGCGTGAAGATCGGCCGGGGCATGATCGCCCCGCGCGTCTTCTGGCCCGCCCTCATCGTCATCGTCGCCGTCGCCGGGCTCTCGGTGCTCTTCCCCGACAGCGCGGGGCAGGTCATCCTCGACATCCAGGCCTGGATCGTCGCCGACCTCGGCTGGTACTACATGCTCGTCGTCGGCGCCTTCGTCGCCTTCGCGATCTTCGTCGGCGTCTCGAAGTACGGCCGGATCAAGCTCGGCAAGGATGAGGACGAACCCGAATTCGGCGTCCTCTCCTGGTTCGCCATGCTCTTCGCCGCCGGCATGGGCATCGGCCTCGTCTTCTACGGTGTCGCCGAACCGCTCACCTACGCCACGACCGGACCGAAGCCCGGATGGGGCGGCAACGAGGTCGAGAACGCCCAGCTGGGCATGGCTCAGACCTTCGTCCACTGGGGTCTGCACCCGTGGGCGCTCTACGCCGTGCTCGGCATGGCGCTCGCCTACGCGATCCACCGCCGCGGTCGCCCGCTGTCGATCCGCTGGGCGCTCGAACCGCTGCTCGGCCGCTACGTCAAGGGCTGGGCCGGTGACACGATCGACGTCATCGCGATCTTCGGCACCGTCTTCGGCATCGCGACCTCGCTCGGCCTCGGCGTGCAGCAGATCTCGGCGGGACTCGCGCACATCGGCGTCGTCGGTGAGTACGACAACCTCTTCCTCATCATCCTCATCGTCATCATCACGCTGCTCGCCACCACCTCGGTGGTCTCCGGTGTGGGCGCGGGCATCAAGTGGCTGTCGAACATCAACCTGACGATGGCGGGCGTCCTGCTCGTCACCGTGCTCGTGTTCGGACCCACGCTCTTCCTCTTCCAGAACTTCGTCGAATCCCTCGGCGTCTACCTCGCCAACGTGCTCGGCATGACCTTCGACATCGGCGCCTACACCGGTGAGGAGGGTGCCGAGTGGAACGCGTCGTGGACCCTCTTCTACTGGGGCTGGTGGATCTCGTGGGCGCCGTTCGTCGGTGTCTTCATCGCCCGCATCTCGCGTGGTCGCACCGTGCGCGAGTTCATCGCCGGCGTCCTCCTCGTGCCCTCGCTCGTCGGGTTCTTCTGGTTCTCCGTCATGGGCGGCACCGGCATCTTCCGCCAGCTCTTCGGTGCCGGTGACCTCGTCGACCCGGAGGAGGGCGTTGTCGCCGAGCGTGTGCTCTTCGACGTCCTCGGCGATCTGCCGCTGGGCTCGATCCTCTCGGTCATCGCGATCATCCTCGTGGCGATCTTCTTCATCACGTCCTCGGACTCCGGTTCGCTCGTCGTCGACATGCTCGCCTCCGGCGGTCACCCGAACCCGCCGATCTGGTCGCGTGTGCTCTGGGCGCTGCTCGAGGGTGCGCTCGCGATCGCGCTGCTCACCGCCGGTGGACTCACCGCGCTGCAAGCGGGGTCGCTGATCACAGCGCTGCCGTTCAGCATCATCCTCATCCTCGTGTGCATCTCGACGCTCAAGGCGTTCGGGAAGGAAGCGAAGCGCACCGCGGCGATCGAGCGCGCGGCGGCCTACCGGGCCGTCGGCGAGCACCTCGCCGATGACTTCGACGAGTACCTCGGCGACATCGTCGATGAGCGCATCGACTACCAGATCACCCGCAGCAAGGGGCTCATCGAGCGTCAGCGCGAGAAGGTCGTGCGCAAGGACGAGAAGGTCGTCCGCAAGGACGACCCGCGCTCCGGTGGGGCGCGCTCTGGTGGGGCACGTGACGGCGGGGCACGCTCTGGTGGGGCACGTGACGGCGGGTCCGGCAAGGACACCGGGCGGAAGTTCAGCCTGCGCAAGGACAGTCCTGGTCGGGACGGCTCCGAACGCGACCAGTCCGGACGCGACGGCCTCGAGTAGAACCCGGTTTCGGGAACCGACCCCCGAGCGGCGGGGCCCGGCACTCGACTGAGTGGTCGGGGCCTGTCATCGGGTTCGGCGTCCGGTTGAGTGGCTGGGCTTCCGGCGCGAAACGGCTCGGCCCTCCACCGGACACGGTGTTCTGCCGAGATGCCTCGGCCCGGTCACCGGACCGCAGCGGCGGCCATGTGGATTCCTCACATGGCCGCCGTTCTCGTCTGCGCGAACGATCCGAAACCGGCAGGAGTCGGACGACCCGGCGACCGCCTCGGCGAGGGTCCTGGTGGGGCTCACCCTGGTTTCGGCGGCTCATGTCATGACGTGAGCCCTGGAAACCAGGGTGAGCTGCAGCGGAAGCTTCCGCGGAGACGACGGTCTGCCGACGACGGGCGCCCGACCGCCAGGAGGCGTCCCGCGTCGGCCCGCGGGCGCCGGTAACCCGCGGAGCTCGACCACGATGCCGGCCTCCACTCCGGTTTGCGCCAGTTGAGCCTGAGATGGCCAATACGGGAACTGGCCATCTCAGCTTCAACTGGCGCAAACGTGCTCGGCACACTGCGGGGGCCGGTCGCCCGGCGCGAATGCGGGGCGAGCCGCCCGGCGCCACACGGCGGCGAGCCACTCGACGCGATCGGGCGGTCGGGGGCGGGCACGACCTACGGCGAGCAGGTCGGCGGATGTGCTTCAGTCGCCTGGGGAGAACCGAGTAGGGTGGAGGCACACGACCGCCACCGGACCGACCAAGGAGCCCACATGCCCATTGCCAGCCCCGATGTGTACGCCGAGATGATCGACCGGGCGAAGGCCCAGGGATTCGCCTATCCGGCGATCAACTGCACGTCCTCGCAGACGATCAACGCGGCGATCCGCGGATTCGCCGAGGCGGGATCCGACGGCATCATCCAGCTCTCGACCGGCGGTGCGGAGTACATCTCCGGCCCGACGATCAAGGACCGCGTGCGCGGGGCGATAGCGTTCTCCGCGTTCGCCAACGAAGTCGCCAAGAGCTACGACGTCAACATCGCCCTCCACACCGACCACGCCCCCAAGGACGCCGTCGAAGCCTGGGTCAAGCCCCTCCTCGAAGCCTCGACCGAACGCGTCAAGTCGGGTGGCCAGCCCTACTTCCAGTCGCACATGTGGGACGGATCGGCCGTGCCGCTCGATGAGAACCTCACCCTCGCCGAGGAGCTGCTCGGCCTGGCGGCGGCCGCCAATGTCATCCTCGAGATCGAGGTCGGCGTCGTCGGCGGCGAAGAGGACGGCGTCGAGAACGAGATCAACGAGCAGCTCTACACCACCGTCGAGGACGGTCTGGCCACGGTGCGCGCGCTCGGCTCGGGGGAGAAGGGCCGCTACCTCACGGCGCTCACCTTCGGCAACGTCCACGGCGTCTACAAGCCCGGCAACGTCAAGCTCCGTCCCGAGCTCCTCGGCGAGATCCAGGCCGCCGTCGGCAAGGAGGTCGGCAAGGACAAGCCCTTCGACCTCGTCTTCCACGGCGGCTCGGGATCGAGTGCAGAGGAGATCGCCGAGGCGGTCCGCCACGGAGTCGTGAAGATGAACGTCGACACCGACACCCAGTACGCGTTCACCCGTCCCGTCGCCGATCACATGTTCCGCCACTACGACGGCGTGCTCAAGATCGACGGCGAGGTCGGCAACAAGAAGGAATACGATCCCCGGTCGTACGGCAAGGCCGCCGAGGCGGGCATGGCCGCGCGCGTCGTCGAAGCGTGCGAGAACCTCGGCTCGGCGGGCACGAGCGCCAAGTGATGACACCCGGCGCCGGGCCCGCGCGGCGCTGAGCGCCGGGCGCTGGAGCCGGGCAACGGCGATTCAGCGGTCGAGTGATCGCGCGAGTGACCGCCTGCTGCGCCAGCCGCGGCACACGCGCTAGCCGCAACAGACCGAAGGGCCTCGCTTCGTCATTGTGCGAAGCGGGGCCCTTCGGTGTGCTGGGGGAGCGGTGTGCTGGAGGTGGCGTGCCGGGAGCCGGCGCGGCGGGAGGCGAGCGGTGCGCGAGGCCCGGGACGCCACCGCCCTACGGGGTCGAGAAGCCGGCGTCCTTGAGCATCGCGACAGCCGTGTCCGACGTGAGGAACCTGACGAAGGCGTCGGCCTGCTCCTGGTTCTCACTCGCCTTCACCGTGGCCGCGGGGTACTGGTTGACGACCTTGTCCGCACCATCGAGGTCGACCTGGTCGACCGAGCCGTCGGCGCGGGCGACATCGGTGACGTAGACGATGCCGGCGTCGGCCTGACCCGCGCTCACCTTGCCGAGGACGTCGGTGACCGAGTTCTCCTCACTGGCGGGATCGAGCGTCACGCCGTTCTGGTCCGCCCACTTCTGCGTGGCCGCACCGCAGGGGACCTGGGGTGCGCAGACGACGAGGTCGTTGCCGGCGAAGTCCTGCGAGCTCGCGATGTTCTTCGGGTTGCCGGGTGCCACGGCGAGCGTGAGCGTGTTCGACGCGAAGATCTCCGGGGTCCCGGCGAGGAGGTCGGCGCCCTCGAGGTCGTTCATCGTCTTCTCATCCGCGGTGGCGATGACATCGGCGGGCGCGCCCTCGGTGATCTGCGAGACGAGATCGGAGGAACCGGCGAAGGAGAACGTCAC
Source organism: Brevibacterium sanguinis (assembly GCF_039528855.1). NCBI lineage: Bacteria > Bacillati > Actinomycetota > Actinomycetes > Micrococcales > Brevibacteriaceae > Brevibacterium > Brevibacterium sanguinis. Next base: position 109,140 of record NZ_BAAAMB010000007.1, read on the forward strand.
ATCGACGTCGGGTTCCGTCTTCTTGTACTCGGCGGCGATCTCGTCGAAGACCTCGGTGAGCGAGGCGGCGGCGAAGACGGTGAGCGTCGTCGGCTCTGCGGAGTCGGTCTGCGAGTCGGATCCGGAGGCCCCGGTCGAGCAGGCGCTGAGGGTGAGCAGTGCGGCAGTGCACATGGCAATCAGTCTCTTCTTCATTGGGTCAATCTATCCGCATATGCGGAGAAAACACACAGGCAAGTCAGTATCTGAGATAGAAATGGAAAAGTTTTTCCGAAACTCCGGATCTCAGGCGGTCGGCTCGGTTCCGGCGGTGAACTCCCAGTGCTCGTCGACCGGCGGCAGCGGGCGCGGACCCCGCACCCGCTCGAAGTCCCATGCCAAGCCGAGCAGCGTCGCATCCGTGTAGGCGGCGCCGGCGAACGTGACGCCCACCGGCATTCCCGTCGACGCCATCGTTCCCATCGACGTCGTCACCGTGGGCACCCCGAGGTGGCGCAGCGCGAGGTTGCCGTTCGAGTAGTGCGTGCCGTTGCGCCATGCGAGGTCCGCCGAGGCGGGATCGCGATCGGCGTCGGCACCTCCGACGTCGGCGTTCGCGGGGAAGACGACGGCGTCGAAGCCCTCATCGTCGAGCCAGTCCTCGAGCAGTCGGACGCGGAGGTCCTCGAGCTCCCCGAGCGCCTCGGCGAACCCGGGGATCGCGGTGATGTCGATGCCGGAGGGGTGGGCGCGGGCGACGGCGACGATGTCGTCGTAGCGATTGAGGTTGTCGGCGACCTCCGGATAGCGATCGGGCAGCGCACCGGCCGGCAGCGGGAAGAGCAGGGCGGGGTCGGCCTTGACGAGGCTGTCCAGTGCCGGATCCCCGTTCGCGCGGAGGAAGTCGTCCCAGCCGAAGGCGGGCAGGGTGGTGAATTCGTGCTCCATCCAGCCGCGGGGGAGGTCGGCCGCCTCGGCGAGCCTCTCATGGGTCGGACTCGTGCCCTCGTACTCGTCGATGAGCGGGAAATCGGTCTCGACGACCGTCGCCCCTGCCGCTTCGAGACGCGCCCGCGTGTCCTCCCACAGGGCGCGCACGTCGGGGTGGACCTCGATGAGGGGATCCGCGCCGAGGTAGCGGCTCGGGGCCGCGAGACGCGCCCCGGCGAGCATGCCGGGGCGGCCGATGGCCCGGAAGTCCGCGGGACGCCACTCGCTCGGTCGCGGCAGCGGGACGGCGGTCTGGAGTCGCCAGAAGTCACCGCGCGTCTCGGGGTCGTCGGCGACGAGGACGTTGAGCACCTCGAGGAGGTCGGCGACGGACTTCGTGTGCGGGACGACGACGTCGCGGGTGGGGAACAGCGGCCAGTTCCCGCGCAGGGAGATGAGTCCGCGCGAGGGGGTGTAGGCGACGATGCCGTTGTTCGAGGCGGGGCTGCGGCCCGACGACACGGTCTCCTCTCCGAGGCCGAACTGGCAGAGCGAGGCGGCCACGGCGACGCCCGAGCCGTTCGACGACCCCGAGGCGTAGGCGGCGGCGAGGAAGTCCCGGTTGAAGGGGCTCTCCGCACGCCCGTAGAGACCGCGCTGCATGCCGCCGTCGGCGAGCGGCGGCATCGTCGTCTTGCCGATGAGAACCGCGCCCGCCGTGCGGAGGCGCTCGACTGAGAACGCATCCCACCGGGCTTCGAGGTCGGCGAACGCCGGGGATCCCGCGGCGACCGTGAGGCCGGCGACCATGAACGAGTCCTTGACGGTGAAGGGGATTCCCTCAAGGGGGCGGGCTGTGCCGGCGGCGAGCCTGCGGTCGGACTCCGCGGCCGCGGCATGGGCCGCGGGGTTGTCGACGACGACGGCATTGAGGCCGGAATCGGCCGCGATGCGGGCGAGGTGGACATCCAGCAGCTCTGCGGCGGAGATCGCGCCCGCAGTCAGCTGTGCGCGGAGTTCGGCGATCGTGATGGTCGGCGGCACTGGGGTCATCATTGCTCCCGGTCTCAATGGCGATGTCAGTCATTGACTGAAAATTCAGTCAGTATTACGATAGCCGACACGACGACGTTTCCAAAGGAGTGAGATGGCGAACTCAGCACAACGACGTGCGCAGACCTCGGGCGCAGCCCGCGACGTGGGAGGGAAGGCTGACCGGTTCGGTCGCGTCGAACGCGCAGGCGTCGACTTCGTGCCGATCGCAGCGCGCCGATCGACGCCGGGAAACCTCTTTCGCGTCTTCGTCGGCGGCAACCTCGCCCTGTCCGTGGTGATCTTCGGGTGGCTGCCGATCTCCTTCGGGCTCAGCTTCTGGCAGGCGGTCGCCTCGAGCGCCGTCGGTCTCGTCATCGGGCTCGGACTCATGGTGCCGATGACGCTGCTGGGCACCCGCACGGGCACGAACAATCCCGTCTCGAGCGGCGCCCACTTCGGGATGCGCGGGCGCCTGCTCGGGTCGACGCTGACGCTCCTCTTCGCCATCGCCTATGCGGCGATCGCCGTGTGGACCTCCGGGGAGGCGCTCGTCGCCGGAGCACACCGCCTCTTCGGGACCGCGCAGAACGACACGGCGTTCCTCATCGGCTACGCGATCATCGCCGTCGAGGTCGTGCTCATCGCCCTCTTCGGACATGGGACGATCGTCGCCCTGCAGAAGGTCATCATCCCCGTCGCCGGGATCCTGCTCTGCCTCGGTGTCCTCGCCTACGCTCCCGGGTTCGACCCCGCGGCACCGGCCGCCGACTACCTCCTCGGCGACTTCTGGCCGACGTGGCTCTTCGCGGTGACGATCTCGATCGGCGGTCCCCTCTCCTATGCGCCGTCGGTCGGCGACTACACGCGGCGGATCTCGCCGCGGAGATTCAGCGACCGCCAGGTGGCTCTGGCCGCCTCGGCGGGGATCTTCACCGGCCTCTTCGCAACCGCGGTCTTCGGCGCGTTCACCGCCTCGACGTTCCCGGTGCTCTCGGAGTCGTACGTCGCCGATCTCGTCGCCGCCGCCCCGACCTGGTACCTCGTCCCGCTGCTCGTGCTCGCCGTCTTCGGCGGCTTCGGTCAGGGTGTCATCAACATCTACGCCAGCGGACTCGACCTCGAATCGATCATTCCCCGCCTCACGCGCACCCAGACGACGCTCATCACCTCGGGCATCGCCGTCGTCGTCATGTACCTCGGCGTCATCGCCGCCGACGCGATCTCCTCGATCACCGCGATGACCGTCGTGCTCAACGCGTTCGCCGGAACGTGGGTCGTCATCAACGGCATCGGCTTCCTCGTCGCCCGCCGGGGCCGCTACGACCCGGTCGCCCTCCAGCGGTTCGGGTTCGGGCTGAGCGGCGGACGGTACTGGTTCTCCCGCGGCTGGAACCTGCGGGCGGTCATCCCGTTCCTCGTCGGCGCGAGCGCCGGCCTCCTCACCGTGCAGAACGAGCTCTACGCGGCACCGCTGGCCGACGTCGCCGGGGGCGTGGACATCAGCCTGCCGGTCTCGATGATCGTCGGCGGGGGACTCTATTTGTGTGCGCTGCGGGTGTGGCCGGAGACTGGTGTCGACGACGACGTACCGGCGCTCGCCGAGGAGGCACGCCGATGAGAGAGGCGGGGCCGACCATGGCGAAACCGGATGCAAGCGCACGGATCCTCGAAGCCACCCGCGAGGAGATCGCTGAGAACGGAGTGCGCGGGCTGCGGGTGCAGAACGTCGCGAAACGGGCCGGCGTCTCCCTCGGACTCGTCTACTACCACTTCGAGGACCGCGCAGGCCTGCTCACGGCCACGATCGACTCCGTCAACCAGGCCGTCGAAGAGCGCGTGCTCCACCCGGCGACCGGTGACGACGACGTCGACATCATCATCGACCAGCTCGTCGGCGAGGTCGGTGACGCCGCCGGCCTCCGCGGGGACTCCGTCGTCTGGAACGAGATCCGCGCGATCGCCGTCTTCGAAGCCGAACTCCGCGGCCCGCTGGCCGCGACGACGCAGGAATGGGAGAAGCGCTTCGGTCCGCTCCTGCGCTCCCTCGGCCTCACCGAGGCGGCCGTGGCCGAGACCGCGACCCTCCTCACCGCGCTCGTCGAGGGGATCTCGGGCCGGTGGCTGAGCGACCAGCTCGACACCGCGGAGGCGCAGCGGCTCATCCGCCGCGGCGCCGCCGCCATCCTCGACGCGGCGACCACCCGCACGACCACCACAGAGCCGACCACCACGGCGACGCCGCAGACACCCCAAGGATGACGAGATGACGAACACCGACACCACGACAGCGACCGGCACCCCCGCGGCCGAGGCGAGCCCGCGCTGGCGGATGCCGAGCGAGACCGCCCCGCACGATCGCGTCTACATGGCGTTCCCGCCCCGCGGACTGTCCTTCGGCGATGCCGAGGACGCCCGCCGGGCGTGGGCGGCCGTCGCCCACGCGACCCAGGACTTCGTGCCCGTGACGATGGTCGTCGACCCTGACGACCGCGCCGCCGCCGAGGCGATGCTGACCGCGGACATCGAACTGCTCACCGCGCCGCTCGACGACGCGTGGATGCGTGATATCGGACCGACCTTCGTCATCGGCGACGGCGGCCGCCGCGGCGCGGTGGACTGGACGTTCAACGGGTGGGGTCAGCAGGAATGGGCGCGGTGGGGCAAGGACAGGGAGATCGGTCGCATCGTCGCCGCACATGCCGGCGCCGAGGTGGTCGACTCCGAGCTCGTCAACGAGGGCGGCGGGATCCACGTCGACGGAGCCGGGACCGTGCTCGTCACCGACACCGTCCAGCTCGACCGCTTCCGCAACCCGAGCTGGTCACGGGATGAGATCGAGGCAGAGCTGCGGCGCACCCTCGGCGTCGACCGCACGATCTGGTTCCCGCGCGGGCTCCACCGGGACTCCCAGCGCTTCGGCACCCGCGGTCACATCGACATCGTCGCGACCCTGCCCGACGAGCACACGGTGCTCATCCACCGGCAGCGGGACCCGCGTCACCCCGACCACCATCTCGGTGCCGTCTACGACGAGGTCCTCGCCGCCGCCTCGGCGCGTGACGGTCAGCCGTGGAGGGTGATCGAACTCGACGCTCCCGAGCGGATCCGCGACGAGGAGGGGTGGACCGACTACAGCTACGTCAATCACCTCGTCACCAACGGGGCGGTCATCGCATGCACCTTCGACGACCCCAGCGATGCCCTGGCACTCGACCGTCTCGCCGAGGCGTACCCGGGTCGCGAGATCGTCGGCGTCGACGCACGGGACATCTTCGCCTACGGCGGCGGGATCCACTGCATTACCCAGCACCTGCCCGCCGTCTGAGTCGAGACGGCACGAGGCCCGGGACGCCATTGTCCCGGGCCTCGTCGTCTCAGTGCCGCAACTACGGCACTCAGCCCTGCGGCACCTGCTCGCCGGCCTTCATCCGCGCCCAGCGCTCCTCCCAGAACGTCGCATTCCTGATGCCGACGGCCTGGGGGTCGAACTCGGGGTCGAGGCCGAGCTTCTGCTGCCGCTCGAAGTCCCGCAGCAGCTTGAAGGCCGGCTGCTGGAGGATGAGGATGCCGACGATGTTGAGCCATGCCATGGCGCCGACGCCGATGTCGCCGAGCGCCCACGCATCGCCGGGGTTGTCGTTCATCACGCCGATGGCGACGGCGATGAGGATGAGCACCTGCAGGGCGCGGGTGCCGATCGTGAGGAACACGGGGTTCTTGAACTTGCCGAGCAGGTAGACGAGGTTCGTCTCCGCCATGTAGTAGTAGGCGACGATCGTCGTGAGCGCGAAGAGGAAGATCGAGATCGCGATGAAGCTCGCGCCGATGCCCGGGAAGATCGAGTCGAGACCCGACTGCGGCCAGCCCTCGCCCGGTGTCGTCTCGAGGGACTCGACGAGCTGCCCGCGACCCGAGCCGATGATCTCGCCTTCGGGGCTGAGCACGCGGTACATGCCGGTCGACAGGATCATGAAGGCCGTGGCCGAGCAGACGAAGAGGGTGTCGATGTAGACCGAACCGGCCTGGACGAGGCCCTGCTTGGTCGGGTGGGACACCTCGGCGGCGGCCGCGGCGTGGGGACCGGTGCCCTGACCGGCCTCGTTGGAGTAGATGCCGCGCTGGACGCCCCACTGGACGGCGAGGCCCATGATGCCGCCGAAGGCCGCCTGCGTGCTCGTGTCGATGCCGAACGCGGACTTGAAGATCAGCTCGATGACGGGCACGATCTGGTCGGCGTTGAGGAAGGTCACCGCGATCGCGGCGAGGATGTAGATGACGGCCATGAACGGCACGGCCAGCGACGCGAAGTGCGCGATGCGCTTGACGCCGCCGATGACGATGAAGGCCATGATGACGACGAGGGCGAGCGCCGTGACCCAGGTCGGCAGGTTCCATGCGTTCGTCACCGCACCGCCGATGGCCCGCGACTGGACGCCGGGCAGGAGGAACGACATCGCGAGGACCGTGACGGCGGCGAAGACGAAGCCGTAGACCTTGAAGAACTTCCCGAACCGCGTGTACTCGTAGGCCTTCTCGAGGTAGAAGGCCGGACCGCCGCGGTACTCACCGGTCTTGGGGTCCTTCTCCTTGTACGTCTGACCCAGCGTCGACTCGACGTAGGAGGTCGAGGCGCCGAGGAGGGCGGAGATCCACATCCACACGACGGCACCGGGTCCGCCGAAGCCGATCGCCGTGGCGACGCCGGCGATGTTGCCGACGCCGACGCGTCCGGCCAGCGACATCGACAGCGCCTGGAACGACGAGACGCCGTCCTCGGAGCTCCTGCCCCGGAACATCTGCGTGAAGATCGACTTGATCTTGCGGATCTGGACGGCGCGGGACCGGATGGTGAAGTAGACACCGGCACCGAGGCAGAGGTACACGAGTGCGGATGACCAGATGATCCCATTGAGCCATTCGATGACTGCGGACACGTTCTTCCAATCGTTGTTTCGTCGGCGGGTGCCGGGGCGGCGGGGGCAGCAGCTGCGCCACGTCGCAAGGAACCCTACCCAAGAGAATGATGTGGCTAGGCTGTGAGCCACCTCATAAGTGAAGCCGATTGTGAGCTGGGACGCAAATTCGCCGGTGAGGCCCGTCGATCCGCGGATCGCGAGGTTGCGAAATGGTTTCGACATCAACCATTTTCTGTGGGGCAGTTCACTATTTGGGACGGTATCCGTAAGATGTGACCCGGATCTCTCCGAGCAAAGACGACACGGAGAGCACACGTGGAAGACAGGAACACAATGAATCGTCGAACTGGTGTGAAGGCCGCAGCGCTCGCTGCCGCCGGCGCCCTGCTTCTCTCGGCATGCTCGACCTCGACCACCGGCAGCGACGCCGGCGGCGACGGCAGCGCGCTGACAGTCGGCACCACTGACAAGGTGGTCGCACTCGACCCGGCCGGAGCGTACGACAACGGCTCCTCGCTCGTCGAGCAGCAGATCTATCCGTTCATCCTCGCCTACAAGCCCGGCACCGCCGAGCTCAACCCCTCGATCGCCGAATCGGCCGACTTCACCGAGCCGACGAAGTACGAGGTCAAGCTCAAGGACGGTCTCAAATACGCCAACGGCAACGACCTCACCTCCTCTGATGTGAAGTTCTCCTTCGACCGCCAGCTCAAGATCCAGGATCCCAACGGACCGTCGTCCCTCCTCGGCGGGCTCGCATCGGTGGAGACCCCCGACGACACGACGGTCGTGTTCAACCTCAAGCGGGAGAACGACCAGACCTGGCCGGGCGTGCTCGCCTCGGCGGCGGGACCGATCGTCGACGAGGACGTCTTCTCACCCGACGCGCTCACTCCGGACCAGGAGATCGTCGACGCCGAGGCGTTCTCGGGTCCCTACACGATCGACAGCTTCAAGTTCAACGAGCTCATCACGTACAAGGCGTACCCGGACTATCAGGGCTACGTGGAGCCGGCGAAGACCGACAGCGTGCAGATGCGGTACTACTCGGACGCGAACAACATGAAGCTCGACGTCCAGAAGGGCACGATCGACGTCGCCTGGCGCTCGCTGTCGGCGACCGACATCGAGGACCTCGGCAAGGACGAGAACCTCACCGTCCACAAGGGCCCCGGCGGCGAGATCCGCTACATCGTCTACAACATGGACACGATGCCCTTCGGTGCGAAGACCGACGACCCCGACGAGAAGAAGGCGCTGGCTGTGCGCCAGGCGATGGCCGACTCGATCGACCGCCAGGCGATCGCGAGCCAGGTCTACAAGGACACCTACACCCCGCTCTACTCCTTCGTCCCCGACGGGCTGCCGGGCGCGAACGAGGCGCTCAAGTCCGCGTACGGCGACGGCCAGGGCGGAGCGGACGTCGAGAAGGCGAAGAAGGCGCTCGAGGACGCGGGAGTGCAGACGCCCGTCGACCTCAACCTCCAGTACAACCCTGACCACTACGGTCCGTCCTCGGGCGATGAGTACGCGCTCATCAAGGATCAGCTCGACAAGACCGGGCTGTTCAACGTCAACCTCCAGTCGACGGAATGGGTCCAGTACTCCGAGGACCGCACCTCCGACGTCTACCCGATGTACCAGCTCGGGTGGTTCCCCGACTACTCGGACGCCGACAACTACCTCGTGCCGTTCTTTTACGACACGGACGAGACGCCGAGCTTCCTCGCCAACCACTTCCGTGACGACCAGATCAACAAGGAGCTCACGGATCAGGCGTCGACCGCCGACAAGGCCGAACGCGAGAAGGAGCTCGGCACGATCCAGGACCAGCTCTCCGAGCAGCTGCCGACGCTGCCGCTGCTCCAGGGCAACCAGATCGCCGTGTCCGGCAAGGACGTCAAGGGCGTCGAGGAGACCCTCGACCCCGCGTTCCAGTTCCGCTTGGCGCTGCTGAGCAAGTGAGCACCACGCGACTCGTGACCCGTCCCGGCCCGCGCCGAGGCGGCCCCGAGCAGCGACGGTCACATCCCTGACCGTCGCCACCGAGGTGCAGGTGAGCCGACCGCTTGCCTGCACCTCGGTGGCGCGTGCGCCCGGCGGCGCATCCGCGACTCCGCTCAGTCACGACGGCGATCCTGTCACGACGACACATCGAAGGAACCATGTCTGCAGCCATCAGCCAACCCGAGGCGGCCGAGCCGACCGCCGCGGTCAAGAAGGCCCCGGGAAGCGGCCTGGGACGCTACGTCCTCATCCGCTTCCTCCTCATCATCCCGACCATCTTCATCCTCACCACCCTGGTGTTCTTCCTCATGCGGATCACCGGCGACCCGATCACCGCGGCACTCGGCGGCCGCCTGACCCGGGAGCAGCTGGCCGAACGCGTCGCCGCCGCCGGCTACGACCGGCCGATCCTCGTCCAGTACTTCGAGTACATGGGCAATCTGCTCCGCGGTGACTTCGGGACCACCGTCTCCGACGGCCAGCCCGTCACCGAGGTGCTCCTCACCTACGGGGCGGCGACCGTCGAACTCGTCTTCTACGCGCTCATCGTCGCGTTCATCATCGGCATCCCCTTCGGCATGATCGCCGCGTACAAGCGCGACAAGACCCCCGATGCGGTGCTGCGCATCCTCGCGATCCTCGGCTATGCGACCCCGGTGTTCTTCGCCGGCATGATCCTCAAGCTCATCTTCGGCGTCTTCTGGCCGATCCTCCCGGTGGCCGGGCGCGGCACGACGGAGACCGAATACATCATGTCCGGGGTCGTCGATCCCACCCGCTTCTACATCATCGACGCGATCCGCATCGGCAACTTCGAGGTCCTCGGCGACGTCCTCGCCCATGCGGTCCTCCCGGCCGTGGCGCTCGGCATCCTCACCGCCGGCGTCTTCCTCCGTCTCGTGCGCACGAACCTCATCGGCACGCTCGGCCAGCAGTACATCGACTCCGGCCGCTCCCGCGGGATCTCCGAGTTCCGCCTCGTCACGAAGCACGCCTACCGGCCCGCGCTGATCCCGATCATCACCGTCATGGGCATGCAGATCGCGCTCATGCTCGCCGGCGCCGTGCTCACCGAGACGACGTTCGAATGGAAGGGCCTCGGCTTCAAGCTCGCCGAGTACCTCACCGCCCGCGACTTCGTCGCCGTCCAGGGCATCGTCGTGTTCCTCGCCGTCATCGTGGCGTTCACGAACTTCCTCGTCGACGTCATCGCCGCCTTCATCGACCCCCGAGTGAGGTACTGATGTCCACATCCCACCCGGAGAAGACCGGGATCACCGAAGCGCCGGAGAGCGCCAAGGAGTCCTTCGCCGAGGCGGCCCCCGGCACCGGTGTCCCCGCCGTCGTCCTCGATGAGAAGGCGAAGAAGTCGTGGTTCAACCGGCTGCCCATCGTCTCCCATCTGCGCCAGTCCGTCGGCCTGCAGCGGGGCATGCTCGTCACGGGTCTCGTGCTCTGCGGGCTCGTCCTCATCTGCGCGGTCTTCGCGCCGCTCATCGCCCCGTACGGCTACAACCAGCTCGGCACCTCCGAGGGGAACTTCGGGGCCCCGCTGCCGCCGAGCGCCGAGCACATCTGGGGCACGACCGTCGGCGGCTACGACGTGTTCTCCCGGGTCATCTGGGGAGCCCAGACCGCGGTCGCCGTCATCGTCGTCGCCGTCGTCGCCTCCCTCTTCCTCGGCGTCGCCCTCGGCCTGATCTCCGGCTACCTCGGCGGGTGGCTCGACCGGATCCTCGTCGTCATCGCCGACGCCGTCTACGCGTTCCCGACCCTGCTGCTCGCGCTCGTCATGGCGATCGCGATCTCCGGCGGGCAGTCGAGCGCGTGGGGCGGCATCGCCGCGGCGGCGCTGTCCATCACCGTCGTCTTCATCCCGCAGTACTTCCGCGTCGTCCGCGCCGAGACCCTGCGGCTCAAAGCCGAGCCCTTCGTCGAATCGGCGATCGTCCTCGGGGCGTCGAAGACGCGGATCATCGGCAAGCACATCTTCCGCAACGCGACGCGCACACTGCCGCTGATCTTCACCCTCAACTCGTCCGAGGCGATCCTCACCCTCGCCGGACTCGGGTTCCTCGGATTCGGCATCGAACCCACCTCGGCGGCGGAATGGGGCTACGACCTCAACAAGGCGCTGCCCGACGTCACGAGCGGCGTGTGGTGGACCTCGGTCTACCCGGGTCTGGCGATCGTGCTCACGGTGCTCGGCATCACGCTCGTCGGGGAGTCGATGAACGACCTCAACGACCCGCGCCTGCGGGTGCGGCGGAAGGCGAAGACGAAGGCCGGCGCCGCCGGTGCACGCGATCGAAAGGCCGAAGCATGAGTGCGAACCAGACTGACAGCGGCCGGGCGGAGTCGGCACCGATCCTCGACGTCGACCACCTCGACGTCACCTTCTCCACCGACGCCGGTGAGGTCCACGCGGTCAAGGACCTCTCACTCGAGGTGCGCCCCGGCGAAGTGCTCGCGATCGTCGGCGAATCCGGTTCGGGCAAGACCGTGACCGCCCGGTCGATCCTCGGGCTGCTCCCGGAGACCGCGCAGCGCTCGGGTGCCGTCGTGCTCTCGGGCAGCAACGTGCTCAGCGTCGCGCCCGAGCAGCTGCGGCAGATGCGCGGCTCGGATGTCGCCATGGTCTTCCAGGAGCCCTCGACGGCGCTCAACCCCGTGTTCACGGTGGGCTGGCAGATCGCCGAGGGGCTGCGCGCCCACCATCGGCGGGCGAGCCGGTCCGAGCTCAGGGCCAAGGCGGTCGCGGCGATGGAGCAGGTCGGGATCCCCGATGCAGCCAACCGCTTCGACTACTACCCGCACCAGTTCTCCGGCGGTCAGAAGCAGCGCATCGTCATCGCGATGGCGCTGGCGCTCGGGGCCAAGCTCATCGTCGCCGACGAGCCGACGACCGCCCTCGACGTCACGGTGCAGGCCGAGATCCTCGATCTGCTCCGCGACCTGCGGGACACCACGGGCACCGCGATCGTCCTCATCACCCACAACATGGGCGTCGTCGCCGACCTCGCCGACCGGGTGGCCGTGATGTACCGCGGTGACCTCATCGAAGTCTCACCGGTGGGCACGCTCTTCAGCGAGCCGAAGGAGCAGTACACCCGCGACCTGCTCGCCGCCGTGCCGAAGCTCGGATCGACCGTTGCCGGCAGTCGGAAGGCCGCCGCCGGCAGTCGGAAAGCTGCCGTCGTCGAGGAGCGGGACCCGGCGACCGCGCCCGCCGCGGGGGAGGAGCGGGACCGGGCGACCGCCTCGGCGGGGGACTCCGTCGTCGTCGCCAAGGACCTCGACATCGTCTACCCCGGCGGCATCGGGCGCCCGGACTTCCACGCCGTGAGCGCCGTGAGCTTCGATATCAGGGCGGGCGAGGTCTACGGCCTCGTCGGCGAGTCGGGGTCGGGCAAGACGACGATCGGCCGGGCGATCGCGGGTCTGACGCGGGCCAGCGGCGGGAGTCTCAGCGTCCTCGGTCATGAGATGGTCGGGTTCAGGGAGGGCGGCTTCCGGCCGATCCGCAAGCGCATCGGGTTCGTCTTCCAGGACCCGGCGGCGTCGTTCAACCCGCACCTGACGATCGGGGAGTGCATCGCCGAGCCGTTCGCGATCCACCGTCGCGAGATGACCGCACGCGATCGGCAGTCCCGGGTGCTCGAGCTCCTCGACTCCGTTCAGCTGCCGTCGGAGTATGCGGGGCGCTACCCGCACGAGCTCTCCGGCGGACAGCGGCAGCGGGCGTCGCTGGCGCGCGGCCTCGCGCTCGACCCCGAGCTGCTCATCGCCGACGAGCCGACCTCGGCCCTCGATGTGTCGGTGCAGGCGAAGGTGCTCGAGCTCTTCGTCGAGCTGCAGAACCGGTTCGACTTCGCGGCGCTCTTCATCAGTCACGATCTCGCCGTCGTCGACATGCTCTCGGATCGCATCGGTGTGCTCTACCACGGCCGGCTGCTCGAGGAGGGCACCGGCGAGCAGGTGCTCGGGGCGCCGAGCAACGACTACACGAAGCGGCTCATCGCCTCCCTGCCGGTGCCCGACCCGGTCGAGCAGAAGGAGCGGCGCGAACTCGCGCGGCAGCTGCGGGTCGCCGCCGGGGCGTAGCGGGCCGGGCACCGTTCGGGCGCTGCGTCACCCTGCGTGGAGTGGCGCAGCGCCCGGAAGGCGGCTGCGCGGACAGCCCTACTTGCCGTCGGAGATGAAGTCGAGCATGCCCGCCTCGTTGACGGGCAGCGCGAGGAGACGGTCGAGTTCGGCCTCGTCGGCGTCGATGCCGACGATGCGCAGCGCGTAGAGCGTGAACTCGCGCTCGATCTGCTCGGAGTCGAGCTCACCGCCGGGCCGGAACCAGATCGAGAGCGAATTGCAGATCGAGAGGATCGCCCGGGTCGCGAGCTGCGCGTGGCTGACCCGGAACGCCCCCGAGTCGATGCCCGCTTGGATGATGTCGCCGAGGATGTCCCGCGCCTCCCGCTGCAGCGTCTTGATCCTGGCGGCGTTCTCCCCGCCGAGGCGCTCGGTGTCGCGCAGCAGCACCGTCGATACCGACACGTTCGCCATGCGGTAGCGGGAGAGGTAGCGGACGGAGACGGCGAGCTGGTCGACGGGATCGTCGTCCACCTCGGCGATGACGGCCCTGCTGTGCTCGATGTACCACGTGTACGCGGTGTGGACGAGTTCGTAGAGGGCTTCCTGCTTCGACGGGAAGTAGTAGTAGAGGGCGGAGAGGCTCAGCCCCGCCGCCTGGGCGATGTCGCGGATCGACGCACCGTCGAAGCCCTTCGTCGCGAAGGTGTCGCGGGCCGACCGGAGGATGTTGTTGCGGCCGTTCGTTGCTCTCACGTGACCACGCTCCTCGGTCATTGGGGATCGAACATTCTTTCAAGTGGGTTCACTCGCCCCTCGACAATACCGCAGAACCCCACTGTGAGGACCGTCACCCTGCAACTTCGGAATGATTAAAGTTTCAAGCATGTTGCCAGTCGGTGGAGCCGTCGTCATCTCCGGCGTCGGCCCGGTTCCGGCGGCGGACGTCGCCGGTCCACCGCTCACCATCGACAGACAGCGAAGGACATCCATGCTCAAGGTCGCGATCATTCCCGGCACCAACCGTCCCCAGGCCCTCAATCCGCAGGTCGTCGCCTGGGTCAAGGACCAGCTCGACGTCCGCGACGATGTCAGCGCCGAGGTCGTCCACTTCGCCGACTTCGACCTCCCGCTCCTCGACGAGGTCATTCCCGCCGGTGCCCAGATGTACGCGAACGCCCACACCAAGGCCTGGGCCGCGAAGCTCGACGAATTCGACGCCTTCATCTTCGTCACCCCTGAGTACAACCACTCGATCTCCGGCTCGCTGAAGAACGCACTCGACTTCGTCGCCGCCGAGTTCAACCACAAGGTCGCCGGCATCGTCAACTACGGAGCCGACAAGGGCGTGCGCGCGGCCGAGCACCTGCGCCACATCCTCGCCAACTACAAGGTCGCCGTCGTCCGCGACCAGGCCTCCTTCAGCATCTTCACCGATGTCACCGACGGCACCTTCACCCCCACCGAGGTGTCCGCCGCACCGTTCACCTCGATGGTCGATGACCTTGTCGCCTGGGGCGGCGCGCTCAAGGGCGTCCGCGAGGACGCCGCCTCCGTCGCCGTCTGAGCGAATGACCCAGCCCGCCTGCCATGTCCGCGGCAGGCGGGCTGTGTCGTGTCCGGGCAACCTCGCCGAGGCGGTCGGACCTCGGCGCCGGGAACTCCGGTGGCCGCGGAGGCCGGGCACCGCCTCGGCGAGTGACCCCCTGTGATCTGGACGACACCGCTGGGGTAGGGTCGGATCAGTGAACGATCGCTCAGCGCCGGACCCGGCGCCGCGATCCCCGCCGTCCCCGACGCGAAGGAATCCCATGGACATCACAGACACAGTCGCCCTGGTCACCGGCGGAGCCTCGGGGCTCGGCCGCGCCACCACGGAGGCGCTGCTCGCCGGCGGGGCGCAGGTCGTCATGGTCGACCTCAACGCCGAGGTGGGGGAGCAGGTGGCCCGCGAACTCGGCGACCGCGCCCACTTCGTCGCCGCTGACGTCACCGACGAAGCTCAGGTGCAGGCGGCCGTCGACACGGCCACCGGACTCGGCTCCCTGCGCATCGTCGTCAACTGCGCGGGTGTCGCGACCCCGGGCAAGCTCGTGTCGAAGAAGGGCCCGCTGCCCCTCGACGCGTTCACCAAGGTCCTCGCCATCAACGTCGTCGGCACCGTCAACGTCTGCCGTCTCGCCGCCGCTGCGATGCAGCAGGAGGAGCCGGTCGGCGAAGAGCGCGGCGTCATCGTCAACACCGCCTCGGTCGCGGCGTTCGACGGCCAGATCGGACAGATCGCCTACTCCGCGTCGAAGGGCGCCGTGGCCGCGGTGACCCTGCCGATGGCGCGCGAACTCGCCGCCTCCCTCATCCGCGTCGTGACGATCGCCCCCGGCATCTTCGAGACCCCGATGATGGCGGGACTGCCCGCCGAGGCGCAGGAATCGCTGGGGAAGTCCGTGCCTCACCCCGCGCGGCTGGGCAAGCCCGCCGAATACGCGCAGCTCGTCGAGTCGATCGTTGCGAACCCGATGCTCAACGGAGAGACGATCCGCCTCGACGGCGCGATCCGCATGGCGCCGAAGTGATCTGAGCTCAGCGTGACTCGTTGACGAGCAGGGCGAGCTGGACGCGAGTGCTCACCTCGAGTTTGTCGAAGATCCGCGCGAGATGGGTCTTCACGGTCGCCGTCGAGACGAAGAGCGACCGCGCCACCTGCGCGTTCGTCATGCCGCTCGCGACCGCCTCGGCGATTTCGCGCTCCCTCGCGGTCAGCGTCGCGAGCGGATCGGGGCGACTCGGCTGAGCAGGACCTCGCATGCCGTCGAGCGCACCGGCGAGGAACGCATCGCCACCGCCTGCGCTCGGGAACCCGTCCTGCCGCTGCGGTGCACGGCCGTCAGCCGATCGCGCCTGATCGAGGAGGGAATCCATCACTCCTGGTGAGAGCGTGCGAGTGCCGCCGGCGGCGGCGCGCACCGCGTTGATGAGCTCATCGGGTGGGGTGTCCTTGAGGATGTAGCCGGCTGCCCCGGCGCGCAGCGCCTCGTGGACGAACTCGTCGGTGCCGAACGCGGTGAGGACGAGCACCTCGGGGCGCTCGGCCTGCGCCATGAGCGTGCGGGTCGCCGCGAGGCCGTCCATGACCGGCATCCGCAGATCCATGAGGATGAGATCGGGGGAGAGCTCACGGGAGAGGGCGACGGCCTCCTCGCCGTTGGTCGCCTCGGCGACGATCTCGATGTCCTTCGCGACGCCGAGGAGGAGCCTGAGTCCCGAGCGCATGAGCGACTCGTCGTCGGCGATGATGATCCTCAGGCTCATGCGGTCTCCTCGGTCGGCGGGGCAGAGGCGGGTCGGTCGTTGGGCAATCGGTCGGGCACCGCGCGTTCGAGACTCGACCGTCCGTGCACCTCGGTCTCCGGGCGCGCGCTGTCACTGGTCTGCCCCGCGCTGTGGTCAGCGGGTACGGAATCCGGTTCGGCACGGAGTCCGGGCGCGGGAATCCGCGCACGGAGGACGAAATCGGGTCCGGCGGTCACCGTGAGATCGCCGCCCATCGCCTCCATCCGCTCGCGCAGGCCGAGCAGCCCGAGCCCGGAGCCGGCGATCGGCGACATCTGCGGCGGCACCGCGGTGCTGCGTCCGGCACCGCTTGCGCTGGCGCGTCCCAGCGGGTTGCTCGCGGTGAGCAGCAGGGAGTGCGGGGTGTCGTCGACGGCGACTGTGATCGTCAGCCGCGCGCCGGGCGCGTGCTTGACGGCGTTCGTCATCGCCTCCTGGACGAAGCGGTAGATCGTCGTGCGCTCAAGGGCGCCTAGGCTGTGGAGCGATGCGGCGGTGAGCGGCGGTTCGTAGACGAGGTCGACGCTGTCGGCGCGGCCGCGGACGAGGGGTTCGAGGTCGGGATCGACGACGGTGCCCTGGTCGTCACCGCGCAGCATCGTCAGCACTTCGCGCAGTTCGACGCCGGAGCGGCGGGCGCTGTCGGCGATGAGGCGGGCACTCTCGCGCACCGACGCCGGGTCGAGGTCCTCGCGGACGGAGAGCGCACCGGAGTACATCGCGATGACGCTGAGGTGGTGTGACAGGGAGTCGTGCATGTCGCGGGCGATGCTCCGGCGCACCTCGGCGATCGCCCGTTCCTGCCGGGACTGCCCGCGCAGGAGGGTCTGGGCGGCGGAGTCGATGAAGCCCTGCTCACGGGCACCGCGGATGACGCCGATGACGACGATGATCGACAGGGACGAGAGATTGAAGAGGTAGACGGGCAGCTGGAAGCCGCCGAGGGCCGTGGGGGTGATGACGTAGGCGAAGGTCAGCGCGGCGATCGAGACGAGGAGCGTCGCGATGGTGAGGAGCCAGTTCCGCCGCGCGCACAGCGTGATCATCAGCAGCCCCGACGACGCGATTCCGAGGACTCCAATCGTTCCGAAGGCGACGCCGATGAGACCGAGGGTGACGGGAATCCACCCTCCGGTGTGCCGCTGCAGGGATTCGACCGATCCGTCCCGGTCGAGGAACGTCTCGCCTCCGCGGCCGCTCGTCGACAGGAATTCCCGGAGCTTCTCGGCCGCCAGGACTTTGGGCCTCAGCGTCGAGCGGGGAACGGTCCGCCCGTCGAGCCAGAGGACGATGGGCAGGCAGGCCAGGGAGATCGCCCCGAAGACGATGTGGATGGTGATCTCGGCGTTCCGGCTGAATTCGTCGACGGCGGGATCGTTCGGGTTCGACCAGTTGGCGGCAATGAGACCGGCAACGATGAGCGCGCCGATGACGAAGCTGATCGTCGTCCACAGGGCGGCGCGGAAGAAACGGTGGTGGCGGGCGCGAAAGGGCACCCTTCGACGATACCCGGGCGGTCGCCTCGGCGAGGTCAGCCGAAAGGATGAGAATGTCCATGCCCCTGGTCGATGGCGGTCGTCGACATCCGGCAGCAGGGTGGAGAGCATGACGCCCCGACTCCCCACCGCGTATCTTCGTCTGCTCCGCGACCTGCCGGGCAACCGCTGGTTCAAGCCCGCTCTCCTCGGCGGACTTGCTGCGCTCTACTACCTCGTCTTCGTCGTTGGACTCCTCGTCGTTGTCGCCGTCTGGTTGGGGCTGAGTGCCGACGATGTCGACACTGCCGTCGCTGGCATCGACGATCTGAACACGGCGACGGGTCTCCTCACGACCCTGCTGTCCGTCATCCTCATGTGGCCGGCCCTCGAACTGGCGATGCTCACCGTCTACCAGCGCTGGTTCTTCCCGCTCATCTCCGTGCGGAAGAGCGGCGCGGCAGCCGACGCAAGGGTCAACGCTGGGGCCGATGCGGCGACGGACCCGGAAGATGCGGGGGCTGGTGCGGCGGCGGACCCGGCTGGTGCAAGGGCCGACGGAGCGGCTGCCCCAAGGGCTCAGCAGGCTCCCGCCCGGCCGGCCTCGGTTCCCGGTGGAATGCGGTGGCGGCTGCTGGGGCGGTATCTTCTGCTGTCGTTGGTGGTGTGGGCGGTCGGTCTCGTCGTCCTCGGGATCATCGCGCCCGAAACGGTCGCCATCGAACACGGCGCCGCCTGGGGACACCGGCTCGCGCTGCTGCTGGTCCTCGTCCTGTTGCTCGTCCCTCTCCAGGCGATGAGCGAGGAGCTCGTGTTCCGCGGGCTTGCGATGACCGTCATCGGCAGCTGGCTGCGTCATCCGGCGTGGGCACTCCTCCTTCCCGTCCCGCTCTTCGTGGCCGGACACATCTCTGATGTGCCCGGTCTCATCAGCGTCGGGGTCTTCGCCGTCGTCATGGGGGTGATCACACTGCTGACGAACGGGCTCGAGGCGGCGATCGCCTTCCACACGGTCAACAACCTGTTCGCCTTCGGCCTCGGCATCATCACCGGCACCGATCTCAATGCGACGGACACGGCTCCGGCGGTGCTCGCGGTCGGCACCGCCGCACCGATCGTCTTCGCCCTCGTCGTCATCCTCGACGCTCGTCGTCGCGGTCCCGAACTGCGGGTGCCGCGGTCGGCGGTCACGGACGGCGCGAGCGCCGCCGGTGCGGCAGGTGCGCGGAGTCCTGCCCGCGCCCATCGCGACCTCGGCCCGGGATCCCCCTCGGGAGTGCCTGCGCCCGAGCTGCGCTCACACCGTGAAGCGCACCCCCGTGAACTCCCTCCGCCACGCGGCGACCTCGGTCGCGATGTCGTCGAGGACAGCCTCGGCGGATGGATCTGACGACGAGGCCGATCCTTCGCGCGAGACAGACACACCGGGCACTGATCCACCGGGCACCCGTGCCGTCTCGAGCGCCCGGGCGATGAGTCCGGCCAGCCGCGGCATGTCGTCGACGGTCATGCCGCGGCGCACGATCTCCGGGGTGCCGATTCGCACGCCGTTCTGGTCGCCGGGGACCTCCGCGACGGGCAGGCCGATCCCCGAGGTGAGGAACCCGGCCCGCTCGAGCACCCGGGCGGCCGCGGTGCCGCCGCCGAACGGGGCGGCGAGCAGGGCGAACTGGTGGGAGTCGGTGAACCCCTGTGCGCAGCGGAAGGGCTCGACCCCCGCCTCGGCGAGGGATTCGGCCAGGGCCGCGGCGCATGCGCGCATCTGCGCGGCGTAGTCGGCGCCGGTCTCGATCCAGTCGGCCAGGGTGACCCCGAGGGCCGCGACCGCGGCGGCGTTGAAGTTCGCCGTCATGCCGGGGAAGGCGATCGCGTCGATGCGCTCGGAGAGGTCGTCGTCGGTGCTCAGCAGCAGTCCGTGGGTCGGGCCGCCGAGGCTCTTGTACGTGCTCATCGACATGAGGTGGGCGCCCTCGTCGAGCGGGTTGGCCCACTGCCCGCCGGCGATCATCCCGCACAGGTGCGCGGCGTCGAAGAGGAGGTGGGCGCCGACCTCGTCGGCGATCTCACGGACCGCGGCGACCGGGTGCGGGAAGAGGTTGAGCGAACCGCCCATCGTGATGAGCGCGGGCCTGACCTCCCGCGCGAGCGATGCCAGGGCGTCGAGGTCGTAGGAGTACGTGGCGGCGTCGACGGGGGCGCCCACCGTGGTCAGCCCGTAGAGGCCGGCGGCACCGGCGGCGTGGTGGGTGACGTGACCGCCGATCGTCGCAGGTGAGGCGATGATCGTGTCCCCGGGAGCGCATGTGGCCATGAACGCGTAGAGGTTGGCCATCGCCCCGCTGGGCACGCGCACCTCGGCGAAGTCGGCGTGGAAGAGAGACGCGGCGAGCTCGGCGGTGATGACCTCGACCTGCTCGATGTGTTCGAGCCCCATCTCGTACTTCGCGCCTGGATACCCGAGCGAGGTCCGCGACGCCGAACCGCCCGCCAGGAGCGCCGCTGCCCGCGGGTTGAGGACGTTCGACGCGGGGTTGAGGTTGAAGGCCTCCTCGTCGTGGAGTCGGTCGGAGGCGGCCAGCAGGTCCTCGATCGTCGATGCGACGGCGGCCATGTCTCCGCCGAGGCGGTCGCTGGCGATCTCTTCGATGCGCGCTCGGCTCTCGGCGGGGATCCACGGGTGGGGTGTCTGGTGCACGGTGCGACTCCTTCGTCCTCGGCCGGGCGAGTGAGCCGCGACCGTTCGTCCTCGATCCTAGTGAGCCTCAGCCCGCAGCGGACTCCGGAATCGACAAGCATGCCGATAACGTATCTGTGCACGAAATCGAATGATCGGCGGCGGGTCCGTCGGTGCAGTCCGGCTCACGTTGTCGGCAGGACCGCGGTGATGGCGAAGCCGCCGTCCGGCGTCGGCCCCACAGTGAGAGTGCCGCCGAGTGCCTCGACCCGCTCGCGCATGCCAGTGAGACCGAAACCCGCACCGGCCATCGGCTTCGGGTCGGGTGCGGTCCCGTTCACCGCGTCGGGTGCTGTTCGGTTCCCCGCGCCCGGTGCGCCATTGAGGACGGAGACGACGATCCCGTCATCGACGGGTGCGACGTCCACCCGGATCGGCGCTCCCGAGGCATGACGGAGCGCGTTCGACAGGCCCTCCTGAACAACCCGGAAGGCGGTGAGTCCGGTTGTCGGAGCGGTTCGGGCGGAGTCGACGGCGAACTCGATGTCGACGTGCGCTCCCGAACTCCGCGTCGCCGAGACGAGACCCGGAATGTCATCGACGGTCGGCTGCGGTGCCAGGTCGGCGTCGCGTCCACCACGGAGAATCGTGAGGAGTCCGCGCATCTCGGTGAGTGCCTGTCGGGCCGCCTCGGCGATCGAGTCGAACTCCTCACGACTGCGGTCGTCGAGGTCGGGCAGCCGATACTGCGCCGTCGTCGCCTGCACACTGATGACGGACATGCTGTGTGCGACGACGTCGTGGAGCTCCTGGGCGATGCGATTGCGGTTGTCGAGCTCGGTGCGCCTGGCGGTCTCCTCGGCGCCGAGCCGACGTTCGACGGCCAACTGCCGGCGCCCCGTCAGCCACAGGCGCAGCAGGACGGCGATGCCCCCGACCCCCGCGGTGACCGCCGCGGTCGTGATCGCGTTCGCGAACGCTCCCTGGAAGTCCCCGGCGTGCGGGAGGAGCAGACTGCCCGCACCGATCGCCGCGCTCACCGCCCAGAGAGTCACGAGGTGGGGCCAGCGGTGACGGAGACCGAGGACGATGCAGGTGAGCCCGAGGGCGATCGTCGCCGTCACCGCCCACGGCCAGACGAGGCCGGAGGTGTGCGCGGTGGCGGCGATGCCGGCGGTCGAGGACACCGCGCTGACGACGACGGCGAGGGTGGGCAGGCGGATCGCGAGGACGGGGGCGATCGCCTGGCCGACGGCGATGAGCATGGCGACGACGACCCACATCCCGTACGCCGAGGCGTAGACGGGCCAGCCGACGGCCACGAGCACGACGCCGGCGAAGACCGTCGTCAGCCAGTACCAGCCCTCGGAGCCGATGAAGGCCTGCAGTTGGGTGGGCTCCTGCGTGTCAGCGGGCTGAGGCGGTGCGGCAGGCGTGTGCATGTCAGTGGTCTCCTGCGATTCGGGTGATCGCTGTGGTGTGGGGTGGTGCGGCGGTCGGACGAGCGTGGTCATCGTGACACCGCCCAGGCGGTGTCCACGACCATCGTGTCAGTGGCGTGTGACACAGTCGAGGCAGTGGGGGTCGAGCGGGCACCGCTTGATGAAGACGCAGGAGTCGATGCATCCCGTGGCGCAGTGCCGGGCGCATGCGCCGGGGTCGAGGGTGTCGCGGCCGGGTTGAGCCCGGCGGTGACGGCGGCGACCTCGAGCAGGGCCATGGCGTGGAGGACGAAGGGGAAGGTGAGGAGAAGGACGAGACCGGCGGCGAACTGGAAGGTTGCCTCGGCAGCGAAGCCGAGATCGACGACGGGCGTCTGATTCCATCCGGCGACGATGAGGTCGATGAGGCCCGACCCGTCGTCGGGGAGGAAGCGGCCCCACACCACGTAGGTGAGGCCGCCGAACGCCCCGAAGAACCAGGACACCGCGACGCTGAAGGTGACGATGCGCACGGGCAGGGCGAAGAGCGATTCGAAGAGGAGGTCGAGCCATCTCCTCCCGTCCCCGATGATGCTCAGCCACCCGGACAGTCCGCGCCCACGAAGACGGTGAGGCACTGCGGCGAGCGGGGCACCCCACCGCCTGACACGAGCGCGGGAGAGATCAGCGAAGCTCGAGGCGACGACGAGGACGACGGGAAGGAGGAGGACGCCGACCCAGATGACCGCTGTGCCGAGGGCCAGGGCGAAGAGAGGGATGAGGATGATGACGGCCGCGACCGAGACGGCCAGGCCCGGAGCGACGAGTCGCGCGTCGCCGCCGAGGGTGCGGAACAGGCGCGACCACCCTGAACCGTGGTTGCGGGGTGGCGCTGCCGGTGCGTTCGGTGGTCGGTCGGCGGATGTGGGTGCGGCATCAGTGTGCGGTGGCTGCGCGGCGAAGGTGTTCATCAGGCTGCTCCTGTGTGCTCTCGGATCGACGAGGGGCTCGCCGACGAGAGGCACTTTAGGGAGGCGGTCTGCGGTCGCACATCATACTCAGGGGTGAACCTGGCATCCGCTGAGGTGGACCTCGCGGTCGACATTGTCAGGCGATGTCCGTGTGCGTGACGTCGGATGCCTGCAGTCGGGTAGCGTGAGACCATGCCGGACTCTCAGCCCACCCCCATCCGCGTCGCGATCGTCGACGACCAGGCGATGGTCCGTCAGGGGTTCGGAGCGCTCCTCGACGCACAGCCCGATGTCAGCGTCGTCGGCAGCGCCGAGGACGGCGCGCAGGTCGTCGACCTCGTGCGGCGCACCGCTCCCGACGTCATCCTCATGGACATCCGCATGCCCCAGCTCAACGGGCTCGACGCCACCCGGGCGGTGTTCGCGATGCCCGGTGATCACCCGAAGGTCATCATGCTCACGACGTTCGACGCCGATGAGTACGTCTTCGCCGCCCTGCGCGCCGGGGCCAGCGGGTTCCTCCTCAAGGATGCGACCGCCGATGATCTCGTCGCCGCGGTCCGCGTCGTCGCGGCCGGTGAGTCGCTGCTCGCTCCGTCGGTGACGCGCCGCCTCATCGCCGAATACGTCAGCGGCCCGACGGTGGCGAAGGACACCGCGGTCCTCGGTCAGCTCACCGAACGCGAGATCGACGTCATGACCTTGGTCGCGAAGGGCAGGACGAACGCCGAGGTGGCCGCCGACCTCTTCCTCGCCGAGCAGACGGTGAAGACCCATGTGTCACGGATCCTGGCGAAACTCGGACTGCGGGACCGGACGCAGATCGTCGTCGCCGCCTATGAGTCCGGTCTCGTCGTCGCAGGAGGGTAGCGCGCCCCGGCACCCTACCGCGCGAACCGGTTGCCGAGCTCCTTGACGATCGTCTCAGCCGGCCCCGGTGCCGCCGCCCGGTAGCCGGTGCCGGCCCACAGGTGGAGATTGTCGGGGTCGCCGGCCTGCTTCGCCGCGGCGCGCAGTCCTTTCGTCAGATGGTGCAGCGCCGGATAGGCATCGAGGGCGACCGGATCGAACTCGCGGACGAAGTCGTTGACGAGGGCCCGCGCCGGTCGACCGGTGAACGCCCTTGTCAGGCGGGTCTCCGAATAGACGGCCGGATCCTGAAGGGCGGCCCGATGCGGTGCTGACGTGCCCGCTTCATCGGCGAGGAGCAGGAGCGTCCCGACGACGACCGCGCTCGCCCCGGCATCGAGGAGAGCGGCCACGGCGTCCTCACCGTCGACTCCGCCACCGGCGGCGAGGGGGAGGTCCACCTCGCCGCGAATCTCCCGGACGAGATCGACAGTGGGACGGTCCTCGATCTCACGGGTCGGATCGGCGGTGCCCGTGTGGCCGCCGGCGCTCGGTCCCTGGACGATGAGAGCGTCGACGCCGCGAGCGGCTGCCTCGCGGGCTTCGTCGACCGATGTCACCGTGGCGGCGACCTGGGTGCCGACTCCGTGGAGGCGGTCGACCACCTCGGCGGTGGGGAGGTTGAAGGTCATCGACACGAGGGGCACGGGGTGCGCGATCAGCCAGTCGATCTTCGACGGGTAGTGGTCGTCGTCGCTGACCGGGTCGCGATCGAGGTCGACTCCCAGGTCGGCGGCCCGCGGTTCGAGGGCGGTGACGAAACCGTCGAAGGATTCGCGGTCGAGCTCGACGGCATTGGGAGCGAAGAGGTTGACTCCGAACGTCTCCGTCTCCTCCCGCGCGCGCTCGACGAGCGGGGCCATCGCCTCGGCGGTGAGGTAGCCGGCGGCGACGAAGGGGAACCCGCCCGCGCGGGCGACGGCGGCGACGAGCTCTGGGGTCGTGGTCCCACCGGCCATGGGGGCGCCGATGATCGGCAGGGCGGTGGTCGCGAAGGCGATGGTCATATCCGGCACTCCTGACGTCGGGTCTGGTGCCATTCTCGCACTCGGGACCGTGGCGCGAGACGCTGTCCGTCAGCGCCGCCTCCCTCGCAGGTATGACACCGGATCGCCAGCTCGCACCTGTGAGGTGATGCGGACTCCCGGACCCGTTCCCTAACGTCGCTCCCGCCAGGCACCCGCCGCCGAAGAAGGAGTCACGATGTCCCTCAGCACAACCGCGCCCATCACAGAGGATCGACCATTCACCCGCGATCGGGTTCTCGATCTCGTGCGGCTCGGCTGCCTCATCGTCGTGGTCGTCCTCCACACGATGATGAGCGGAGTCGAGCTCGGCACCGACGGTGCGATCGTCCCGACGGTGGCGCTGTCGGGCACGACCGGGTTCGCGCTCGCCTCATGGGCGTTTCAGATCATGCCCCTCTTCTTCGTCATCGGCGGTTTCGCGGCTCTCCAGCAGTGGCGGCGCACCGCCGCGAGGGGAGGAACCTGGTCCGGTTACCTGCGGGTGCGCGTCCGCAGGCTCGTCGCCCCGGTCTTCGTGCTCGTCCTCGGTGCCGGCTCCGGGCTCGCGCTGGCCTCCGAATCCGGCGCGCCAGGCGACCTCCTCGCCGAGGCGAGCCTGCGCATCGGCCAGCCCCTGTGGTTCCTCGCCGTCTACGTGGGGCTCACCGCGCTCGTGCCGGTCATGGCGCGGTTCCATGAGCGCGCGCCGAGGCGGACCCTCGTCGGGCTCGCCGGTGCCGTCGCGATGGTCGACGTCCTCGCCGGTGTGACAGGGCTGACCGGGCTGGGATATCTCAATCTTCTCTTCGTCTGGCCGCTCATCCAGCAGTTGGGGTTCGTCTACGACGACCTGCGCCGGCGCACGGTGGCACCGACCGGGCTCGTCGCGATCGCAGCGATGGCGCTCGGCGCTCTCGTCCTGCTCGTCTCCGGCGGCGCCTACAGCCCGAACATGCTCGTCAACCTCAACCCGCCCACAGGAGCCCTCGTCCTCCTCGGCGTCGTGCAGCTGTGTCTGCTGCGGCTGGTCCACGACCGTTTCGCCGCCGCCCTCGAGCGCGTCCCGGCCTGGGATCGGGTGATCGCGTGGGGCAACGCCAACGGCATGCACGTCTACCTTTGGCACATGAGCGTCATCATCGTTCTCATCGGCCTCCTCGGTGCGGTCGCCGGAGCACTCACCGGGACAGGCACCGGCGCCGGGGCATGGATGGGCAGTGCGGTGCTGCCCGACGTCGAATCCCCGTGGTGGTGGCTGACACGGGTGCCGTGGGTGCTCATCGTCGGCGGACTGTCCGCGGGGCTCGCGGCAGGGATTGCGAAGATCTCGTTGCCCTCACCGGCACGGTTGGAACGACTCGGGCGAGGGCTCGAATCGGCCCTGGGACTGAGACTCTCCGAGCGCGTCCGGGCAATGTCCGCGATCGGGTGCGCCATTGCGGGAATCGGCATCGCCCTGCTCGTCGGACTCGCGCCGTTCGTCTGGACGCTCCTCTCGGCAGGACTGCTCTCCGCCGGGCTCGTTCTCGCGGCGGGCCTTGGCCGACCGGCCGCGGACGTCGCTCCGGACCCGGATCGCACTCCGGCCGCAGACGTCAGTCTTCGACGAGCCTCGCGAGCGCCTCGGTGACGGTGCCCCAGCCCTCGAAGAAGCCGAGCTCCTCATGGGCGGCCCGCTGCTGCGGATCGGCATGGCGGACGATCGCGCGGTAGTCGGTGCCGGCCTCCCCGTCGCCGAGGATGATCTCCGTGGTCATCGCGACGGGAGCGGGCAGCGCCGGATGCCACGTGCTGTCGACGGCATTGGTGAAGACGAGTCGGTCGTTCTCCTCGATGCGGAGGAAGACGGCGTCGACGTGCGGGACGAACGTCTGGCCGTCCTCGCTCATCCGGGTGACGAACGCGCCGCCGGGACGCAGGTCGAGGGCGTCGACGCGCAGGACGAGCGGCTTGGGGATCCACCACTGGACGAGTTGGGCGGGATTCGTCCATGCCTCCCAGATCGCCTCCCGGGGCGCGCGGATGACGCGTTCGATGAGGAGATCCCGGTCGGGATCGATGGCGCGATCGGGTTCGCGGGCGGAGTCGGAGCTGAGGGCCATGGGGTCTCCTGATGAGTGGTCGGGCGTATGCCAAACATCGCATGCCCGGCGGCGGAAGGGAAGTGCCTGGGGTGCGTCCCCGACGCCCCGGATGACGAAACATGACACCCCGTGACGGTCCGATGACGCTCGGTGACTCCACGGGACGCGCGGCTCCGTCGCAGCCGCGATCCGACCCCAGACTGGTGGGACTTCGGCATCGACGTCGAGGGTCTCATGAGAAGGAAGGAAACGCCGTGAGCGCATCAGACCGCAGCTCGACCGGCCGCAGCGGAGTCTCGACCCGCTCGGTGCACGCTGGCGCCGCCCCGGAATCGCACACCGGTTCCGTCGTCGCCCCGATCTTCCAGACCTCGACCTTCCAGATGGACGTCCCGGGTGAGACTCGGGCCGGCTTCGACTACGCCCGCACGGGCACCCCGAACCGCAGCGATCTCGAGGAGGTGCTCTGCGATCTCGAGGGCGCGTCCTATGCGGCGGCCGTCAATTCCGGCACCTCCGCCGAGGTGGCGGTGTTCTCCGCGCTGCTCGGACCCGGCGATGAGATCATCATCCCCCGCGACGTCTACGGCGGGACGTATCGTCTGCTCGTCAACGAGTACGCGCGCTGGGGTGTCGTCATCCGCACCGTCGACCTCACCGACTCGCAGGCGCTGGCGGCGGCGATCACCGACCGCACGGCGATCGTGTGGGCGGAGACCCCGAGCAACCCCGGCCTCGACGTCATCGACATCGCCGAGACCGCGCGGATCGCCCATTCCGCGAACGCGCTGCTCGCCGTCGATTCGACGTTCGCGACCCCGTACCTCCAGCGTCCGATCGAGTTCGGCGCCGACCTCGTCATCCACTCGACGACGAAATTCATCAACGGCCATTCCGATGTCATCGGCGGGGCCGTGCTCGCCGGCGATGGGCAGACCTGTCCTCGCGCCGCCGAGGTGATCGACCGTCTGACCAGTCACTTCGCGTCCGTGGGGTTGGGCATCTCCCCGTTCGACGCGTGGCTGACCAGGCGCGGCATCAAGACGCTGCCGGTGCGCATGGCCGCCCACTGCGCGAATGCGCAGGCCGTGGCCGAATGGCTCGAGGCAAGACCGGAGATCGCCGAGGTCTACTACCCGGGTCTGCCCTCACATCCCGGGCACGAGATCGCGAAGCGGCAGATGAGCGGGTTCGGGGGAGTCGTCTCGTTCTCCACCGACACCGAGGAGCGAGCGCTGGCCCTGGTGCGGAGCACGAAGCTCATCACCCTCGCGGAATCGCTCGGCGGCGTCGAATCCCTCATCGACCATCCCGCGACGATGACGCACCTCGCCGTCGCCGACTGCGAGCTGAGCATCTCCGGCCGCTTCATCCGCCTCTCCGTCGGCATCGAAGACATCGCGGACATCCTCGCCGATCTCGACGCGGCGCTCGCGGCGACGAACTCTGTGGTCGGTGCAGCCGAGACTGAGGCGGACGAGGCGGTCGACGAGACAGTCCCGGAGGCAGCGAGTGGGATCGAGTCGGCCCCCGAGTCCAAGTCGGCGCCCGACGCGCAGGCGGGAGTCGCCTCGGTGACGGTCCTCGAGAACGTCTGAGGCTCCCGGCACTCGACACGATGACCGCCAGCTGAGACAGCGAGCGACGAGATTGCGCAGTCCTCGGCAGTCCCGCCGTCCGGTGCAGCTGCGGGCGGAACCGAACACGTGCTGGACGAAACGCACCTCCTCACCAGCGCGTCCGCTGCTCGCAGTCGCAGGGCTCCGGCAGTCCGGGGCGCGCTCTCGTCGGTGCTGTGCGGTCTTCGCGGGGCGGCCCGAGGACCGACGACACCCTTGACGCTGTCGTCGCGGCCCCATTAGATTGATCCCCGGCCAAAGGTCTGAAAGTGATCCAATGAATCGATGGGGATGAACATGGGCACGACGATCAAGCACCTCGGAGTCAGAGACAGCCACCGCAGGACGGTCCGACCGAAGCGGGGTGCGGCCGCAGGCGTCCTTCTCGCTGCGCTCCTCCTCGGCGCCTCGGCATGTGCCGCCGGCGATGCAGGGAGCGCGCCGGAGGAGTCCGGCGACGGCAGCTGCGCGCAGCTGGGGGTCGCCGACGGGTGGTACGGGGACAATGCGCAGCGGCTCCAGGAGATGATCGACGCGAACGCCACGTGCGACGGAGCCACCCCGGAGGGAGGGGTGCGGCCGATGGCGGTGTTCGACTGGGACAACACCGTGGTCAAGAACGACATCGGCGATGCGACGACGTTCTGGATGCTGCGCAACAGCAAGGTGCTCCAGCCTGCGGGCCGGGACTGGGCGACGATGAGCGACTACCTCACGGACGAGGCGACAGGCAGGCTCAACGAGGTCTGCGGTGACCTCGCCGACCCGGGCGCCCCGCTGCCGACCGGCGAGAAGGCCGGCGAGGACTGCGCCGCGGAGATCCTCTCGGTGTACTCCGAGGGAGAGACGACGGACAAGGCCGCTGCCTATGAGGGGTTCGACGCCCGCCGGATCGAACCGGCCTACGCCTTCGCCGCGCAGCTGCTCGAAGGCCTGACGCCGCAGCAGGTGACCGAGTACGTCACCGCGGCGAAGAAGGAGAACCTCGATGCCGCCGAGGGCACGATGAACGAGGTCGGCGGCACCGAGGTGACCGGATGGGTGCGCATCTACCCGCAGATCAAGGACCTCATCACCACCCTGCAGGACGCCGGTTTCGACGTGCGCATCGTCTCGGCGTCATCGCAGCCGGCCGTGAGGATCTGGGCCTCCGAGGTCGGGGTCGACGCCGATCAGGTCACCGGGGTGCAGACCCTCGAGGAGGGCGGCAAGCTCACGAGCACGCTCGCCTCGTGCGGCGGTGATGCGGCCGCGATGCCCTACATCGAGGGCAAGCGCTGCTTCATCAACGAGCAGCTGTTGGGCATCCCCTCAGCCCAGGCATTCGAGCCCGCCCCCGAGGCGCAGCGTCAGGTCTTCGCCGCCGGAGACTCGGACACCGACGTCACCTTCGTCGGCGACGCCACCGGCCTGCGTCTGGCGATCAACCGCAACAAGACGGAGCTGATGTGCAACGCGTACGCCAACGTCGACGGCAAATGGATCGTCAATCCGATGTTCATCGCTCCCGAGCCGCAGCAGAAGGACGTCTACCCGTGCTCGACGTCGGGGCGCATCGAAACCGACGGCACTCAGGGCCCGCTGAAAGACGCCGACGGCAACGTCATACCGGATCAGAAGGACTCGGTGTACTGACGGCGCTCGGTCGATATCCCTGCGGTGATCCGGGCCCTGCGCAGTGTTCTCGGTGACCTCAGCACACCGCGCGCCTCGGTGACGGTCCTCGAGAACGTCTGAGTCTCCCGTCGCGCCCCGGCTGGCGAACTTCGGGTCGTTCTGGTCAGGATCACCGTGGCGGGTTGAGGTTTCCAGCGCACGATTGGATGCCTTCAGGATGCGCCCGCAAGAAACATGTCTCCCAGTGCCTCTGCCGGAGTCGCGGACGCAGAGTGTCGATTTCGGACTCGATGATCGACACTCTGCGTCCGGAGAACGGCGGCGCGGGGCACCGGAAGCGTCGGTTCGGCGCGTAGGTGTCGGTTCAGCGCGTATTTGTCGCTCCACTGCGTCAGTGCGCGGGGCGGCCGGGCGTGCTGGGCTGGCCGCGACCGAGTTCAGGTCGTTCTGGACAGATTTTCGCGCCGGGATTCTGTCCAGAACGTCCTGGGGATTCCTCTGGTGACGGGAGAATAAGAGCCGTGCGGGTCGGAGGAGATGCTCGGGTCCGCGGCCGACGGTGAGGTCGAGCCCGGGGGAAAACCCGAGGTGCGGTGGGTGGTCAACGTGCTGTTGCCCGACATCGGCGACGCGTAGCGTATTCGGTATGAGTGAGAAGACCCCCGAGCATCCGCAGGACTCGGAGCCGACCGGCCCCGACCGCGCTGAGGACCAGCGCACCCGCGGCGACGGCGCCTCGGCGCATGACGCACAGGTGCACACACCTGCCAGCGGCCCGCCGCCGGCACCGACTGCACCTCCGGCGGAGGCGCAGACCGCAGCGCCGTTGGCCACCGAGGCCGGACAGTTCCGCACCACCCCGCTCGACCTCGACGTTCCCTTCGCGGCGCCGACCGCGCAATACGGGTGGACGGACGGTCACACTCAGGAATACCCGCACACTCGTGCCTACCCGCAGGGACAGGTTCTCGGTGGCGCAGCCGGACCGATTCCGGAGCCGACGGCCCAGTACCCGCAGACGCAGGTCTACGGCACCCCCGCGCAGACGTACCACGAGCCGATGGCCTCCGGGAGCCCGCTCCACGCCGTCGGCCCCCAGCCCCCGCACCATCCGCAGGGCCAAACGTCGCAGACCCCGCAGCCACAGCCGCGCGAACCCCGCCAGGCCGTGCGCTACCCGCACCATGCGCAGCCGCTGCCGGGAGGACAGCCGCCGATGCAGTCCCAACAGCCGATGCAGCCCCAGAGGCCGCCTCGGCGGAAGCGGACCCGCACCGCGCCGCTCGAGTACGTGCCGGTCACCGGTTCGATGCCGCTGACCCGCACCGACGTCACGGAGATCCCCGCAGACGGACCCGTCGAATGGCCCAAGCGCCCCGTCGGGGTCGTCGGAGTCGCCAACGTCATCCTGTCAGCGGTCATGGCGATCATCTGGGCCTGGATCCCGCTCGGCCTCCTCTTCACCGGCATCGGCGGCATCTTCGCCCTCGGCCTCGGTGTGCTCGCCCTCGTCGTATGGGTCCTCGTCCAACAGGTCGCCAACGTCTTCGAACGCTACCGCGCCGAACTCGTCTACGGGGATCGCATCCCCGTGCCGAAGATCCCCCGCAGCGACCGCGATTCCGGGTTCACGCGCTTCCTCCACAACCGCTGGCTGCTCGTCTCCTCCGGATCCTTCTGGCGCTCGACCGCCCACCACTACGTCAAGATGCTGCTCGGACTCGTCGTCATCGGCGGCACCTTCGCCGGCATCTCCGCCTCGATCACCGCGGTCTTCGCCGCGATCAACCCCGACGGGGTCGAGACCTTCTTCCTCGGCGGTCCCACCGGCGGCCTCGGCCGCATCGGGCTGACCATCGGGGCGCTCATCGTCCTCGCCTCGTCGCTCGCGATCCTCTGGTTCACCCCGTACCTCGACCGGGCGCTCGACCGCAGCCTGCTGCCGCCGGCCCGCACCGCCGCCCTCCAGGCGGAGGTCACCGAACTCGACCGGGCGCGCATGGCCGGGATCGATGCCGCATCGGCCGAACGCCTCCGCATCGAACGCGACCTCCACGACGGCGCGCAGCCCCGCCTCGTCGCCCTGACGATGACCCTGGGCCTGGCGAAGTCGAAGATCGACTCCGACCCCGAACGCGCCAAAGAGCTCATCTCCGAAGCCCACGCCGAGGCGAAGGGCATCGTCGGCGAACTCCGCCAGCTCGCCCGCGGCATCCACCCCGCCGTGCTCACCGACCGCGGTCTCGACGCAGCCGTCTCCGCGCTCGCCGGCCGCTCGCCGATCCCCGTCGACGTCGATGTCCGGCTGGGCGGGCGCATCGAACGCGAAGCCGAGGCCGTCGCCTACTTCGTCGTCGCCGAATGCCTGACGAACATCGCCAAGCACTCGGGAGCCACCTCGGCGAAGGTCCTCATCACCCCCACTGAGGCGGGAGTCCAGATCGTCGTCACCGACAACGGTCACGGCGGGGCCCGGGTCGACCGCTCGGGTCGGCACACCGGCATCGCCGGTCTCGTCGACCGGGTCGAAGCCGCCCGTGGGACACTGAACCTGACCAGCCCCGCAGGTGGGCCGACTACCATCGTTGTGGAGGTGCCATGCGCATCGTGATCGCCGAAGACTCAGCCATCCTCAGGGCCGGACTCGAACGACTCCTCGTCGACGCCGGACACGACGTCATCGCGGCCGTCGCCGATGCCAACGAACTCCTCGCCGCCGTCAACACGACGCCTCCCGACCTCGCTGTCATCGACGTGCGCATGCCTCCGACGTTCACCGATGAGGGCATCCGCGCCGCGGTGCTCATCCGCAAGCAGAACCCCGACGTCAAGGTCCTCGTCTTCAGCCAGTACGTCGAAGAGCAGTACGCCTCCGAGCTCATCGCCGAGAACACCGGCGGATTCGGCTACCTGCTCAAGGACCGGGTCGCCGATGTCGAGGACTTCCTCGGCGCCGTCGACGAGGTCGCCTCCGGCGGCACCGTCCTCGACCCGGAGGTCGTCTCCCAGATCCTCGTGCGCACCCGCAAGACCGACGGCCTGTCGACCCTGAGCCCCCGCGAACTCGAAGTCCTCCAGCTCATGGCCGAGGGCAAGTCGAACGCCGCGATCGCCGGCACCCTCTTCCTCAGCGCCGGCGCCGTCGAGAAGCACATCAGCTCGATCTTCACCAAGTTCGGCCTCACCGCGGACACCTCGGACAACCGTCGCGTCCTCGCCGTCCTCACATTCCTCGGAGCCTAGAATGCCAGCCACCGTCCTCGTCAGCCCTTCGGCCCGCACGGGTCTGCGCGCCGTCCTCATCATCGCGGCCGTCATCGCCCTCCTCATCCCCGTCGTCGCGAGCGTCGCGTACGGGGCATCCCGACTCAACTACACGAAGGTCGAGTCGAGCGAGGACCTGCCCGTCGGGACCACCGATGTCCGTTTCGACCTCGACACCGGGGCCGCCGTCGTCGTGCGCACCGAGGATGTCCCAGCGCCGACGGTCGCACTGACCGGCACCGGCCCACGCGACAACGTCCCGCAGCTGCAGGTCGAGGAGATCAACGGCAAGTCCGTCATCTCGATCGACGACAAGCCGACGTTCGAGAACGCCCGCCTCGTGCTCACTGTGCCGACCGCGACGTCCCCGGAGACGAACCTCGACTTCGCCGGCGGCCTCGGCACCGTCGCTGTCACCGGTGAGTTCAACGAGGTCACGGCGAACACCGACGCCGGATCGATCGAGCTCAACGGCACCTTCGACCGCGTGCAGACGTCGACGGAGTGGGGCCAGACGGAGTTCAAGGGCACGTACGGCACGATCGAGGCGAAGTCCGAGGTCGGCACCGTCGACGGCTCCGATCTGCGGGTCCGCGACCGCCTCGACGCCACGACGACGACCGGCGCGATCGACGTCGAGCTCGCCGCCGAGACGGTGCCGACCGCCGGCATCAGCCTCAATGCGGAAGAGGGCAAGATCGACCTGCAGCTGCCCCGCCTCGACCTCGTCAAGGAGAACATGACCGCCGAGGCTGCGAACGGCGGCGAGGGATCCGGCGGCGACGAGGTCAAGGACCTCTTCTACCGGATCAATGCGAAGTCGAACAACGGCAGCGTCGACATCGCGAAGGACCTCGAGAAGTACGAGGCCGCGAAGAACTCGCCGGATGCCGAGGGCAAGGCGATCATTCCGGTCACGGTGTCCGCGGACACCGGAGCGATCTCGATCGAGCAGAACTAGACAGCCGGAACCGGGCAACCGGAACTGGGCAGCCGGAACTGGGCTGAGGAAGCCCGAGGCCGGGAGCGCCTCGGGGCGGAAGGACGGGCACATGCAGGTCACGGTCTACGGAGCCACCGGCACGTTCGGGTCGCGGCTCGTCTCACGCCTGCGGGCGCAGGGGCACTCGGTGATCGCGGCCCATCGCGGGATCGGCGTCGACACGTACACCGGTGAGGGCGTCACCGAGGCGGCCGTCGGCAGCGATGTACTCGTCGATGCCGTCAATCTCATGACGAACAACCGGCACCGAGCCCTCGACTTCTTCTCCCGCAGCGCCCGCTCGATCGCGTTGGCCGCCGCCGAGAACCCCGGTGCGGCGATGGTGTGCCTGTCGATCGCGTTCCGTCCGGAGGTCGCCGAGTCGAAGCTCTTCGCCTACTACCAGGGCAAGGACCTGCAGGAACGCGTGTACCGCCGGCTCGTGCCCGCCGACCAGCTCCTCATGTTCCGCTCCGCTCAGTGGTACGAACTCGCGGAGACGACCTCAGTGAGCGTCGGTCGCGTCATCTTCACCCCGAAGATGCGGGTGCGGGCGCTGGCCGCCGACGAAGCCGCCCGGCTGATGGCCGAGGCGATCGAGGCCGGAGAGCGCGGCACAGTCGAGGTCGCCGGCCCCGAGATCAGCGATCTCGCCGCGATCGCCGCGAAGATCGCCCGCGTCGACGCCGCCGGTCGCCGCCCGCGGCGCGTCGTCCCCGTCCCCGTGCCCGGGGCGAGCTCTGGTGACGGACTCATCCCGCCCGCACCGAGGCTGTCGGCCGTGACCGTCGACGAATGGCTGGCGACGCGGTGAGGTCGTCCGGCGCGCCGAGGCGGTCCCGGGCCTGACCCGGCCCGCGCGGCGGCCGCGCCGACCGCGTGCACCGCGACGGCTGAGTCAGGGCTCGCCAGGCACCCGCTGCGCGAGCCCGAGGAGGCGCGCGCCGTTGTCCCAGAGCACCGCGCGCATCCACTCGTCGCCGAGCTCGAGCCCGGCCAGACCCGAGATCTGATCCGCGTACGGGTACGGGATGTTCGGGAAGTCCGAGCCGAGGACGACCTTGTCCTGCAGGGAGACCAGGCGCTCCCGGAAGGCGGGGGTCACCTCGGCGGGAGAGGAGAAGAACCCGGAGACGTACATCGTCGTGTCGAGGTGGACGCCGCTGTAGGCCTCGGCGAGATCTGCGAACGCCTCGTATTCGGGCATGCCCATGTGGGCGATGACGAAGTTGAGCGCGGGGAAGCGCTCGAGCACCCGCGCGATCGCCTCGGGGCCGGTGAAGGCTCCCGGCAGCGGTTCGGATCCGGCGTGGATGACGATGGGCACCTGCGCCTCGGACAGCGCCGCCCACGCGGGATCGAGGACCCGATCATCGGGGGCGAACCCGCCGACCTGGACGTGGACCTTGAACAGTCGCGCCCCGGCTGCGAGCGCGGCAGGAACGTAGTCGGCGGACTCGGGCTCGGCGAAGAGGGTCGCACAGTGGATGACGTCGCGGTGGGCGGCGGCGAAGTCGCGGTTCCAGTCGTTGAGCCAGGCGGCCATACCCGGCCGGTGCGGGTACGTGAGCGCGGGAATCGCGTGGAGGCTGAGCTCGCGGAGGATCTGCAGGCGGGTGTCCGTGTCGAAGCGGTAGTGGATCGGCCACGGCCTTCCGTAGTTCGCCTCGGCGTCGTCGAAGTACGACCACACCTTGTCGAGGACGTTCTGCGGGAGGAAGTGCACGTGGATGTCGGCGAGCCCGGGCAGCCCGAGCGCCTCGACGTAGGTCGGGATCTCCGCGTCGCTGCGGGGTGGTGCGATCATGTCCCCACCCTACTGTGCGGTACCGACGCGGCGCGGGACCGACACCGTGCGGCACTGACACGATGCGAGGACGACACCGTGCGGTACCGACACTTTGCGGTACCGACAACTATGCGGGGACGGCCGAATCCCATCCCCAGGATGCGCGCAGTGAGCGACCCTAGACTGCGGCTATGGAGTTCACCGACCCGTTCGAGATCACGGTCCCCGGCACGGCCGCGCGCCTCGGCGAACCTCCGTTCTGGACACCCGGTCAGGCTGTGACCTGGACGTACCGGCGCTTCGACTACGACCTCGACCATGTCGAGGTGCGCCGCCCGATGCGCGTCATCGACGACGGCCCGAACGGCGCGGTGCTCTGGATGCCCGGCGGCACCGAGGTCGTCGACACCGGTCTCGTCGGCTGGGAGGGCATGAGCGCCCACGACGTCCCGCTCGACGTCCGTTTCCGCCCCCGCGGACAGGCCCCCGAACGCATCATGATCCCCGCGCGCTGGCAGGGTCACGGCGTGCTCAAGCTCGCCCCGCCGAACGTTCCCTTCTCCGTGTGGGTGCTCGTCAAACCCGCCGAGGCGACCGCCGCGGTGCCATCGGCCGCGGAGACGACGGCACCTCAGCAGGGTGCCCCGAATCCGCCGCGGGTCGAGTGGTACGTCAATCTCGAGACGACTCACCGTCGCACCGCCGAGGCGGTCTTCACATGCGATCTCATCCTCGACATCACGTTCCCCGTCGCGAGCGAACCGCTCCACCTGCCCGACGGCAGCCTCAACCCGCGGGGCGCGGTGTTCAAGGACGTCCACGAGATCGCCGCGGCGGGCGCCTACGGGTACTGGCCGCCGCAGTGGTCGGACATCGTCCGGGCCAACGGCGCACTCGTCCTCGACCGCCTCGAGGAGTTCCGGTGGGCCTTCGACCCGCGGTGGGCCGATCTCGCACTCGATCTCGCCGGATTCGGACCGACCGAGCACCCGGCCACGCTCCGGCTCGGGCCGGCACCGACCACCTCGGCGGGCGGAATTTCTCCTGGTCAGCGGGAACATCAGCGGATACCGAGCGGTTGTTACAGGAGACCGGACAGCCGATGAGAGGACTGAACTGACATGGCGACGAACCACCGCATCCGCCTCAACTCGCGCCCCGTGGGCGCCCCGACCGCCGAGAACTTCCTCCACGACGAGGTGCCGGTCGAGTCCCCCGGCGAGGGCCAGGTGCTGCTGCGGACCCTCTATCTCTCGCTCGATCCGTACATGCGCGGACGGATGTCGGATGCGAAGTCGTACGCGAAGCCCGTCGAGCTCGGCGAGGTGATGGTCGGGGCGACGGTCTCCGAGGTCGTCGAGTCGCAGTCACCGGACTTCGAACCCGGTGACATCGTCCTCGGCTACGGCGGATGGCAGGAGTACTCGATCGAGCCGGCGTCGCAGCTGCGGAAGATCGATCCGGAGATCGCGCCGATCAGCACCGCCCTCGGGGTGCTCGGCATGCCCGGGTTCACCGCCTATGCCGGTCTGCTCGAGATCGGCATGCCGAAACCCGGCGAGACCGTGGCCGTGGCCGCCGCGACCGGACCCGTCGGGTCGGTCGTCGGGCAGATCGCGAAGATCGTCGGGGCCACCTCGGTGGGCATCGCCGGCGGGCCCGCGAAGGTCAACCACCTCAAGGAGCTCGGCTTCGACATCGTCCTCGACCACCGTTCCCCGAACTTCAAGGAGGAGCTCGCCGAGGCGGTGCCCCAGGGCATCGACGTCTACTTCGAGAACGTCGGCGGAAAGGTCCTCGAAGCTGTCGTGCCGCTGCTCAACCCGTTCGCGCGCGTGCCCGTGTGCGGTCTCGTTTCCTCCTACAACCTCACCGAGCTCCCGGCGGGCCCCGATCGCACGGGACTGCTCATGGGGGCGATCCTCCGGAAGTCGCTGACGTTCCGCGGGTTCATCCAGTCGGAGTTCGTCGACCGCCTCGGCGAGCAGTTCCTCCACGACATGAGCACGTGGATCCAGGAGGGCAGGATCCGCTACCGCGAGGACATCCGGTCCGGCCTCGACCGGGCACCCGAGTACTTCAACGAACTCCTCACCGGCGGCAACTTCGGCAAGATGGTCGTCGCGGTGGGGGAGCGGGAGTAAGGGCCCGGGGCCACTCCTCCTCGGCCGTCTGATGGCGGAGGCGCGAGCGGTCCCGATCGTCTGCGCGGTTCGAGCCCTGACGGACGGACGAGGCGGACGACCCCGTCGATGAGTCCGTTCGTGCCCGGTAACCTGGGTGCATGTCGACGAACGACGTGACACCCGAATCGCTTGCCCTCCGCGAGCTGATCGGCGTGAAACGCGAGGAGTTCGAGCAGCTGCTGACGAAGTACTCTGCGACGAATCCGAGGCTGTTCGGTTCAGTCGCACGGGGAACCGCCGTCGAAGGAAGCGACATCGACATTCTCGTCGATATGGACCCCGCCGACGGGAATCTGCTGATGCGCGCATCTGGGCTCATGGAGGAAACCCGCGTACTTTACGGTCGTGACGACATCGACGTCTTTCCCGTTCAGCTGCTCAGGCGCTCGGTTTCGAGAACGGCCATCGATGACGCGGTGGCGTTGTGAGCAGAAGTGCCGCTCAGCGCGTTGCCGACATCCTTGAGGGCATCGAACGCAGTCAGCGCTACCTGGAGGCGCTGACCAGTGGTGATGAGCAGCTCGCTGAAATGGCAGAGGACGCCATTGAGCGCAATCTTCAGATCATCGGGGAAGCGGCGAATCGACTTCCGCCTGAGATCGTCGACGCCCACCCGGAAGTTGCGTGGGCTCAGATCCGCGGCTTTCGGAACATCCTCGTTCACCAGTATTTCGGTATCGACCGAGACATCGTCACCGATGTGGTCACGGAATACCTGCCCTCACTTGCGACGTCTCTGCGGTCACATGTTGCCGAAGAGGGGCGTTCGTCGGACTGAACCGGCTCAAACTGGACTTGGGCAGGCGGATACGAAGACTGATGTCGCAGAGGTGGCTCGGTGTCGTCGGTCCCGCTGGATGCCGAACATCTTCGCACCTCACCGGAACTGCGCGAACACCTCGGCGGGATCGACTCCGAAGCTCAGTGCCAGGGTCAGCGCGATCCGGGCCTTCCTCGCATCGAGGACGCCCGCGGGCAGGAGACCGGCCTCGAGCAGACCGATCTCCCCGCCGACGTAGCCGTACGTGCGGGTGAGGCTCGCCCCCGCCCCCGGTCGGGAGGCGAGGACGACGGGCATCTGCGCGCTGAGGCGGGAGACCGCGGGCACGAGAAGCTCGGGCACGTGACCACCGCCGACGCCGGCGATGACCGCGCCGGCGAACCCCGCCTCGGCGAGGTGGGCGAACGTCTCCGCCGGCTCACCCATCCCCACCTCGACGAGCGCGACCGGGGCGATCGCCTCAGGGCGATCCCGCCGGGCGAACGGCGAGGTGAGCGCGGCCGGGGCATGGGGGACGCGGACGACGTCCTCGCTGATCCACCCGATCGCGCCGAGCACCGGACCGGACGAGAACGCCGCCGTCGACGACACATGCGCCTTGCGGACATGCCGGGGATCGTGGATCTCGTCGTTGAACACGAGCGTCACCGGCAGGTGCCGCGCCTGCGGGGACAGCGCCGTCAGTGCGGCGGACCGGACGTTCGCGGGACCATCGGCGCCTGGCAGGGTCGGATTGCGCATCGCCCCGGTGACGGAGATCGGCACCCCTGAGTCATTGAGCAGCGACAGCGCGAAGGCACTCTCCTCGAGGGTGTCTGTGCCCTGCGTGAGGACGATGCCGTGCGCCTCGGTCTCCCGGGCGAGCTGCGCAACGTCGAGGAGCATCTCCAGTGTGACGTTCGCA
This sequence comes from Brevibacterium sanguinis, assembly GCF_039528855.1. NCBI lineage: Bacteria > Bacillati > Actinomycetota > Actinomycetes > Micrococcales > Brevibacteriaceae > Brevibacterium > Brevibacterium sanguinis. Next base: position 149,106 of record NZ_BAAAMB010000007.1, read on the forward strand.
CTCGACACCTGCGCGACCTGCGTGAAATCCGTGCGCAGATCCGGCCAGATCTCATCGAGACCCGCGGCCGCGGCGATCTCCGCACCGCTGAGAGCCGGGGCAACCCCGCCGCTGCCGTCAGCGGTCGAGGCGATGGTGCCGCCGAGCGCGGCGACGAGCAGATGAGGAGACTCAGGCATGCCCCCGAGTCTAACGAGGCCCGTGCCCCGATTTCCCCGCCCCGGCACCGCGCGGGACAATGGAGGCCATGTCCGCTCTGTCCTCCGCGCTCGCGTTCCGTCGCCTCATCGACGACAACGCGACCCTGCGCATGCTGCGGGCCGACAACCTCGCGATCATGGCCGCGACCCTGGGCAACCTCCTCGGCAGCCCGGGCAGCCGTCTGTCCACCGACGACGTCCACGAGGCGATCGACGCCGACCTCGAGGAGCTGCGCGACCACTTCGACCTCGGCACCCGCACGGCGAAGGCCTACTGCGACGACTGGCGCCGGGCCGACATCATCATCCGCCGCCCCGCCACCGGTGCCCGCGGCGAGACCTACGAACTCTCCGCGGCCGGCTTCGATGCGATCCGCATCCTCGAACAGCTGCGCACCCCACCCCGCACGGCCACCGAATCCCGCCTCGTCGCCCTCGCCCAGGCGGTCCGACAGCTCGCCATCGACACCGACCCCGACACCTCACGGCGCCTGCGCTCCCTCGAAGCCCAACGCGACCGCATCGACGCCGAGATCGCCCGCGTCCGCCGCGGCGACGCGATGTCGACCACGCTCGACCGCAGACGCGCAGGTGAGAGGGTCAGCGACATCCTCGGCCAGGCCCAGGGCCTGCCCGCCGACTTCGCCCGCGTCCGAGCCCGCTTCGAAGAGCTCAACCACGACCTGCGCACGAGCATCCTCAGCTCCGAGGACGCCCAGACCCACGTCCTCGACGACATCTTCCGCGGCGTCGACCTCATCGAATCCTCCGACGAGGGCCGCACCTTCACCGCGTTCTCCGGGCTCGTCCGCGACCCCGAACAGTCCTCGGCCTTCGACGACGACGTCTCGGCGATCCTCGACCGCGACTTCGCCCGCTCCCTGCCGCTGGCCACCCGACGCACCCTGCGCGGACTCATGCGCGACATGAAGGACGGCAGCCGCGAAGTCCACAGCGCGCTGTCCGACTTCGCCCGCGGCCTGCGCCGCTACGTCCACTCCCACGAGTTCCAGCGCGACCGCGTCATGCGCACCCTCCTCCAGGACGCGCTCGCCGAGGCGGTGCCCGCCGCCCAGCAGCGCAAACCCTATGCGGACTCTGGGGTCGCCCTGGACCTCTCGACCGTACCGATCGCCTCGCTCGGCGAGGTCACGCTGCACGACCCCGACGAATTCGACGCCGGCGTCGCCCTGAGCGCCGCCGGCGAATCGACCGTCGACCTCGGCGAGCTCATCCGCGTCGCCCGCGAATCCGAGATCGACTTCACCGAACTCACCGACAACGTCAACACCGCCCTGGCCGGTGCCGCCGACATCACCGTCGCCGAGGTGCTCGAACGCTTCCCGGCCAGCCAGGGCCTGGCGAGCGTCGTCGGGCTGCTCTCGCTCGCCACCACCCACGGCACCGTCGACCCCACCACCGCCGACGTGCTCACCTGGACCGGCACCGACGGTGTGCCCCGCCGCGCGGCCACCCACCGCCGCCTCTTCACGAAGGAGATCCCCGTTTGAGCCAGGACGATCTGCGTCAGGACGATCTGCCTCCTGCTGATCTCGATCCCGACGAGCAGCCGCTCGAGGACCGGCCCGCCGGGACCGGTCTGTGGTCCGGTGACACCGGTGTCCTCCACGAACGCACCCGCCGCGTCCTCCTCGAACTCCTCAAGGGCCCCTACGTCTCCGGCGCCCAGAACCCCGGCCTGTGGGCCGCCCTCATCGCCGACGAGACGAGCGTGCGCTCACGCCTCCACGAACTCTTCCTCGACCTCGTCATCGACCCCGTCGACGAATTCGCGTTCACCCGCAAGGTCGTCACCGAGGAGATCGACGTCCCCAGCGCGGTCCGCAGCGAACGGCTCACCTTCATCGACACCGCGATGCTCCTCGTCCTCCGCCAGCTCCTCCTCGCCGCCCCCGGCGAACGCCGCGTCATCGTCGGCAAGGACGAGGTCTACGACTCCCTGATGATCTACCGCACCGGCGACGAATCGACGTTTCTCCGCAACCTCAACGGCGCGTGGGCGCGGATGTCGAACCGCCTGCGCGTCCTCCACAAGGTCGGCGACGAGCGCTTCGAGATCTCCCCGATGGTCCGTTTCCTCATCGACGAGGACCGCGTCCGCGAACTCACCGCCACGTACCAGCGCATCGCCGCCGGAGAGGACGGTGGCAACGGGGGCAGTGATGAGGGCAGCGCCGAGGCGGTCGATCCTGCCGGTGACACCGGCACCGGGGACAGCCTCGGCGAGGATGGGCCTGACTCCGATACCCCCGATCCGGACGCCCCTGACCCCGACAGCCCAGACCACACCACCACCGAGGAGGACGCGGAATGACCGAGACCGACCTCCTCTCGATCCTGCCCGAGGACGCCCGCGGCTCCGTCTTCGACGGCGTCCCCGAACCCGACGCCGAGGTCACCGCCGCGCTGTCGGGGCAGTGGCGGCTCAGCCGGATCCAGCTCGCGAACTGGGGCACCTTCGACGGGGAGATCCACACGATCCCCGTCTCCCGGCAGGGCCAGCTCATCACCGGACCCTCCGGTTCGGGGAAGTCGTCGCTGCTCGACGCGATCGCCTCGGTGCTCACACCCGACAAATGGCTGCGCTTCAACGTCGCCGCCCAGACCGCGGGCGCCCGGACCGAGCAGCGGAGCATCATCAGCTACGTCCGCGGGGCGTGGACGCGGATGACCGACGCCGAGGAGGACCGCGTCGTCAGCCGCTACCTGCGCCCGCACGCGACGTGGAGCGGCATCGTCCTGCGCTTCGAGAACGAGATCGACCCGCCGGTGACCCTCGCCCGCCTGTTCTTCGTCAAGGGCAGCGGGACGAAGAACTCCGACGTCTCCGACCTCTGCCTCCTCGACCGCTCCGGCATCGACCTAGCTGACCTGCAGGAATACGCGCTCGGCGGGATCCAGACCCGGGCGCTCAAGGCCGCCCACCCCGACGCCGTCATCACCTCGAACGGCGCCCACGGCCGGTTCTACGCCCGGATGCGCTCACTCTTCGACATCGAACACGAATCCGCGCTGCAACTCCTCCACAAGACGCAGTCGGCCAAGCACCTCGACAGCCTCGACCAGCTCTTCCGCGAGCACATGCTCGAACCCCCGGCGACCTTCGCCCTCGCCGACACCGCCGTCGACGAGTTCGGCGACCTCAAGGACGCCCACGAACACGTCGTCCAGCTCCGTCACCAGCGCGATCACCTCCTCGAACTGCGTGACGCGGCGACGAGGTACGACACCGCGCACGCCGCCGTCGCCGAAGTGCGCGAACTCGCCGCAAGCGTCATTCCGTTCCAGAAGCGCCGGGAGCTCGACCTCCTCGACGCCGAGCGCTCGACCCTCGACGAGCGCATCGCCACCCTCGACGCCGAAGCCGACGACGCCGACCGCACCCTGCGCGCCGCCGCCGACGACCTCAAACGGGCCGAGCGCGCCGCCCTCGAACTCGGCGGGTCGGAGACCGCGTTCCTCCACGAGAAGATCCGCGCCGGGGAGGAGACCCGCCGGACCGCGAAGAACCGCTGGGAGTCCCTGCGCACGCAGCTGAGCGAAGCGGGCATCGACGACGCCCCGACGACCGCCGCCGAGTTCGCCGAACTCCAGGCCGAGATCGCACGCATCCTCGACGGCTCAGAGTCCCCGGCGGGCCCGAGCCACGCCGACCACGACCGGTTCTCGAAGGCCCGCGCCCGCGTCGCCGCCGCCGAAGCCGCGATCACCGCCCTGCGCCGCAGCGGCACCACCGTGCCCGGGCACCTCCTCGAGGTGCGCACGATGCTCGCCGAGGCGGTCGGCCTGCCCGAATCCGCCCTGCCCTTCGGTGCCGAGCTCATCGAGGTCAAACCCGAGCACGCCGCGTGGACGGGGGCGATCGAACGCGTGCTCCGACCGTTCGCGCTCACGCTCCTCGTCCGCTCCGACCACCTCGGAACGGTCCGCTCCTGGGTCGACTCCCACCGGATCACAACCCGCCTCGTGTTCGAGGAGGTGCCCCAGACCGCTGCCTCCCCGCGCCCCGCGAAGAGCGCGATCTCCCTGGTCAACCGGGTGCGGGTGGCGGAGACCGGGGTCGGCGAGTGGGTGAGCTGGGCACTGTCGGAGCGCTACGACTACGCATGCGTCGATCACCTGTCCGAGATGGACGACCACGTCAAGGCCGTGACGATCAACGGGCAGATCAAAACCTCCCGGACCCGGTACGAGAAGGACGACCGGCGCCGCATCGACGACCGTTCGCAGTGGGTGCTCGGGGACCGGGATGCGAAGCTCGAAGCCCTCATCGACGAACTCAAGGCCGCCGAGGCGGACCTGCAGGCCGTGCGCACGATCGTCGAGACCGCCGAGGCGGACGTTGCGAAGGCGAACGAACGCCGGGGCCTCCTCGCCGGAGTCCGCCGGCAGACATGGCGCGACGTCGACGCCGACGGGGCGCAGAAGGAGATCGACACCCTCCAGGCGCGCCTCGACGAGCTCATGGCCGGCGACAGCGACCTCCAGGCCGCCAACCGCGCCCGCGACGAGGCGGAGACCGCCCTCGACGACGCGCGCACCCGCGCCGACGACGTGAGCTTCCGGCTGCGCACCGCCCGCGCCACCCGCGACGGCCTCGCCGCTGCGGCCGAGGCCCTGCGGGAGGCGATCGCCGCCGGCGAGTACCCGGAGGTGTCGGCGGCCGTGGGCACGGCACTCGACGAGCGGTTCCGGGCGGTCAGGCGCAAGATCACCCGCGACATCCTCGGCGACGTCGGACAGGCCGTCATGACCCGGCTGCAGGACGAACGGGACGCCGCCGCGGACCGTGCGACCGCAGCCGGGCAGGACGTCACCCGGCTGGCAGCGCAGTTCCAAGCGGCCTGGCCGTCCGCCTCGGCGAACCTCACCTCCGACGTCGAGGACCGGCAGGGCTTCCTCGACATGCTTGCCGAGATCCAGGCCCACGGCCTGCCCGAACACGAAGGACGGTTCCTCGACCTGCTGCGGAAGCGCTCGCGGGACCTCATCGGCGAGCTGCGCGGGGAGATCCTCGGGGCGCCGCGGGAGATCCAGGACCGCGTCGACCCGGTCAACGCCTCGCTGCAGCGGTCGGAGTTCGACACGGATCGCTTCCTCCACCTGCGCGTCAAGACCCGGCGGAGTGAGACGGTCAAGGCGTTCATGCGCGATCTCGCGACGATCTCCGAGGGCAGCTGGGGCGATGAGGACCTCGAGACGGCGGAGATGAAGTACGAGCTGCTCGCCGACATCATGCGCCGGTTCGCCTCGAGCGAGCACATCGACCGCGTGTGGCGCACCCAGTGCCTCGACACGCGTCTGCACGTGACGTTCCTCGCCGAGGAGCTCGACCGCGACGGCACTCCACAGGCGACGTACGATTCCGGGGCGGCGATGTCGGGCGGGCAGCAGCAGAAGCTCGTCGTCTTCTGCCTCGCCGCGGCCCTGCGCTACCAGCTCGCCGACCCCGACGAACCGGTCGCGAAGTACGGCACGATCATCCTCGACGAGGCCTTCGACAAGGCGGATTCGCGCTACACGCGGATGGCGCTCAACATCTTCGTCGAGTTCGGCTTCCACATGGTGCTCGCCACCCCGCAGAAGCTCCTCCAGACGATCGAGCCCTACGTCGGCGCCGCCGCCGCGATCGACAATCCCACCCGCGCGAAGTCCGTCGTCGCGTACATGGTCTGGGAGACCGACGGGGACGGGGCTGGTGACGGGGCTGCGGGGAAGGATGTTTCTGGTGGTGGTGATTCCGGCGCCGAGGCGGGGGCGGGCGACCCTGTCCTCGTCGAGTCCGGTGCGACGGTGGAACCGGGTGCGACGGTGGAACCGGTTGTGAGCCCGGAGGCCGGTGAGGCTGCGGAGACGGTCGCGGCAGCGGAATCCGTCTCGACAGCCGAGGCCATCTCGACCGGGGACGGCAGCCGATAGGGGAGAGCCGCGCGCGATGAGGTGCGGACAGCACTCGGTAGGGTGAGGCCATGATCGATGTCGCCGAGGCGCGCCGGCTCGCCGAGAAGCGCCTGCGCACCCGGATGGGCCAGTGGGCGGGGGAGCAGGCGGTCCTCGCCGAGGCCGACGGCGCCCTTGGTGTCCGCCCCGCCGAGGCGGAGGTCGGCTCACCGGCGTTCGAGCTCGGGCTCAAACCACCGACCGAGAAGGAGGTCATGGGCGACCTCGCCGGTGCCGAAGCGTGGGTGCGGTCGTGGCGGGCCGCCGCGACCGATCACTCTCTCGACCTCGACTGGCAGTCGCGCGCGTGGAAGTCCGTGGGCAGGCAGGACGTGCCGGTGCGGGCGCGGTTCCCGACGCCGGAGGATGTCGCGGTGTTCGTCGGCGGAAGTGCAGAGCGTGACTGGCGGCGGCTCTCGGCGCGAGTGCGCGAGATCCGACAGCGCTGGCCGCAGACGACCGCGCACTCCACTGGTCCGAGCGTCGACGGCGATCCTGCGACTGGGGATGCCGAGACGACGGCGGGGCAGGACCGGGTCGCGGCGGCTGGTGTGGTGGCGGACCGAGGCGCGGGGAATCCGTCTGGGTTCACGGCGTCTGCGGGGGAGTTCACGGCGGTCGTGAGATCACTGGCCAAGCGGCTCCTCGACCTCGGTGACGACGAGTTCGCCCAGGTCATCGATGTCGTCAGCTGGCTTGCGGAGAATCCGCTCGGCACGATGCGCCCCCGGCAGCTGCCGATCCGCGGCGTCGATTCGAAGTGGTTCGGTACGCACCGGGGACTCGTCCGCGCGCTGCTCTCGCTGGCTGGTGCCCCGGGCGGGCTCGACATCCTCGACGCCGAGGCGAATGTCCGCCTGCGCCTCCTCGACCCGGCGATGGCGTTCGGTCCGCTGCGCGACCTCGCCGCACCGGTCGACCAGCTGGCCCGGCTGAACCTGCAACCGCGGACCGTGCTCATCGTGGAGAACCTCGAATCGGTGCTCGCGCTGCCCGATCGCCCGGGCACCGTTGCGATCCACGGATCCGGCTACACGGTCGGGGTCGTCGCACGGTTGCGATGGGCCGCCTCGGCGAGGGTCGCCTACTGGGGCGATCTCGACTCGCACGGATTCGCAATACTCAACCGCCTGCGGGCGCATCTCCCCGCGGTGGAATCGCTGCTCATGGACGAGGACACGCTGCTGGCCCACCGCGATCTGTGGGTGCGGGAGCCGACGCCGCACCGCGGGAGCCTGCTCGGCCTCACCGGGTCGGAACAGCGGGCGCTCGACCGACTGCGCAGCGAAGGGGATGTGCGACTCGAGCAGGAGCGGATCCCCTGGGACGCAGCGCTCGCCGCCGTCGACGCAGCGCTGCGCTGATTCGGCGGTGGGGCGCTGCCGCGTAGGGCGATTCGAGGCGGCTCAGTGGCGGTGCAGCGGGAATCGGTGCTCGACCAGCCTGTCGCTGCTATACCGGATGTGGGCACCATCCGATCTGCGGTCGCCGCACCGTTGATGTCTGTGCCCTTTGCTAGCATCCACGCATGGACTCGGTGACCGTGCTTCGACTCGCCCACGACCAGGCGGTGCAGTATCCGTCCGTCGTCATCGAGCACCCCTTCGGACCCGAGTACGCGGTGTTCAAGGTCCGCGGCAGGATGTTCATGATGCAGTACGAGCTGCGCGGAGTGCCGAGCATGAACCTCAAGATCGACCCGCTCGACGGTGAGGTGCTGCGCGACGCCTACGCCGAGATCACGCCCGGTTATCACATGAACAAACGGCATTGGATCACCGTCTGCGGCGCCGACGGAATCGACGGCGCCGACGGAATCGACAGCGACGGCGGTGACAGGGGAGTCGGGACCGGCGACGGCGCCGACGGGGGAGTCGGGACCGACCCGGGGACCACCTCGGCGCGGGCCGCTCTCGATGAGGACCTCCTCCACGATCTCGTCCTCGAGTCGTACTGCCTCGTCGTCGCGAAGATGCCGCGCAGGGATCGCCCGGTCGACCCGGCGAGCTTCGGCGGCAGAGAAGCGTGAGGGAGGTGTGACGGACAGACCTCGGGGCGGCCTGGTCGGGCTCTGCATCGCCGAACTCGTCTGCTGGGGACTCCTCTACTACTCGCTGCCCGTTGCGGTCACCCCGATCGCCGCAGACACCGGGTGGAGCGAGACGACGGTGACGGGTGCGTTGACGATCGGCCTCATCGTCTCGGCGGCCGCCGGGGTGCGCGTGGGACGGCTCCTCGACGCGCACGGACCGCGGACGATCATGGCGACCGGCACGGGCATCGGCGTCGTGGCACTCCTGCTCGTCGCGGTGTCACCGAATCTGCCGGTGTTCTACCTGGCGTGGGCGCTCGCGGGCTTCGCCCAGGCGACGACGCTCTACCCGCCGGCGTTCGCGGTCGTCACCCGCTGGTACGGCGCGCAGCGCGTCAAACCGCTGACGATGCTCACGCTCGTCGGAGGTCTCGCCTCGACCGTGTTCGCGCCGATCATCGCCTGGCTCATCGGCGCCTTCGGGTGGCGGCCGACCTACGTCGTCCTCGCGGGCATCCTCGTCGTCATCGCCCTGCCCGTCCAGCTCATCTTCCTCAACGCACGGTGGACCGACGACGCGGCCGCGCGGTACCAGCGCCCCTCCCGTTCCGAGATCCGCACGGTCACCCGCAGCCCGCGCTTCATCATCCTGCAGTCAGCCGTGGCGCTGGCGACGTTCACCCTCTTCGCGGTGACGATCAACATCATTCCCGTCCTCATCGAACGCGGCGCCGCCTACGGTCTCGCGGCGATCGCGCTCGGTCTCGTCGGCTTCGGACAGGTCGCCGGCCGCTTCGGATATCCGAGCATCGAACGGCACACGAGCGCACGTTCCCGCACGGTACTCCTCTTCGCCGCCGGGGCAGTGGGCCTGTGGCTGCTCGCACTCGTGCCCGGACCGCTCTGGCTCATCATCGGCATCGCGATGATCACCGGCGGCATCCGCGGCTGCATGACGCTCTTCCAGGCGACGGCGGTCTCCGACCGGTGGGGCACGGCGAACTTCGGGGCCATCAACGGCGTCTTCGTCGCCCCGATCACCGTGGGCACGGCGCTCGCCCCCGTCGCGGGCCCGGCTCTGGCCGACCTCCTCGGCGGATATTCGATCATGGCCATCGCCATGGCGGCAGTCCTCACCGCCGCCACCGGCCTGTCGGCGCGGACGTGAGCGTGCGTCGCGGTGCCATGCCCCGAACTGTCTGACGTTCTGTTCGGGATGGGGCAGGAGCGATATGTGAGGTGCCGGACCGGCCAGCGACCGCGACCGGGTGACGTGTAGAAAAATCGCCGAAACTTTTACACGTTCCACTGACATGGAAACTCGCTTTACACATAGCCGGAGGCCCGCAGGGCGGCAGCAGCCCAGTGACTCGCTCGACGATCGCATGCGGCCGACAAGCCTCCTCACCGCATGTGACGCACAACCGATCCTGTCGCCACACTCACAGTTCCGCGGCTGCGGCCCCGGTCTAGACTGACACCAGCAGTCCACGCCTCGCACCGGGGCAGATGCCAGAGCTCCGGTGCTCGTGTTTCCACGGAAGGAGCACCATGCCCACCGTCGCCAGAAACATCGTCGACACGCTCGTCGCGAGTGGGGTCAAGCGCGTCTACGGAATCCCCGGTGACTCGCTCAACGGATTCACCGACGCTCTGCGCGTCAATCCCGAACTCGAATGGGTCCATGTCCGCCACGAGGAGGGCGCCGCGTTCGCCGCCAGCGGCGAAGCCGCCCTGACCGGAGAGCTCGCCGTCTGCGCCGGCAGCTGCGGTCCCGGCAACCTCCACCTCATCAACGGTCTCTACGACGCTCAGCGCTCCCGCGTCCCGGTCCTCGCGATCGCCGCGCACATCCCGAGCGAGGAGATCGGCTCGAACTACTTCCAGGAGACCCACCCGACGGAGATCTTCCGCGAGTGCAGCGTCTACGCCGAACACGTCGCCCACCCCTCGCAGATGCCGCGCCTGCTGCGCATCGCGATGCGAGAGGCCATCGAGAAGCGCGGCGTCGCCGTGCTCGTCATCCCCGGCGACGTCGGCCTCGCCGACATCGACGCCGCAGCCGAGGAGATCAGGTTCTTCCCCTCGCACGTCACCCCGGCCGAACCGCTCATCGAGGACGCGGCCGCCGCCCTCAACCAGAGCAAGAAGGTGGCGATCCTCGCCGGTGCCGGCACCGAGGGCGCCCACCCCGAGCTCCTCGCGATCGCCGACGCCCTCCAAGCGCCGATCGTCCACACGATGCGCGGCAAGGAGTTCGTCGAGTACGACAACCCCTACGACGTCGGCATGACCGGTCTGCTCGGCTTCTCCTCCGGCTACCATGCCCTGAAGTCGTGTGACACGCTGCTCATGCTCGGCACCGACCTGCCCTACCAGCAGTTCTACCCCGACGAGGCGACCGTCATCCAGGTCGATGTGCGCGGGTCGCAGATCGGCAAGCGGACGAAGGTCGACATCGCGCTCACGGGCACCGTCGCCGACACCGTCAATGCCCTGCTGCCGCTGATCAGGACGGGCCGCAGCAGCTCGTTCCTCAAGACGGCGACGAAGCACTACGCGAAGACCCGCAAGGACCTCGACGAACTCGCCACGCCGTCGAAGCGGACCATCCATCCGCAGTATCTGACGAAGCTCCTCGACGAGGCGGCCACCGACGACGCGGTGTTCATCCCCGACGTCGGCTCGCCCGTCGTGTGGGCGGCCCGGTATCTGACGATGAACGGCAAGCGCCGCCTCATCGGCTCCTTCAGCCACGGGTCGATGGCCAACGCCCTGTCCCAGAGCGTCGGTGCGCAGGCCGCCTACCCGGGGCGTCAGGTCATCGCGCTGGCCGGCGACGGCGGCCTGGCGATGCTGCTCGGCGAGCTCATCACGCTCACCCAGAACGACCTGCCCGTCAAGGTCGTCGTCTACAACAACTCCTCGCTCAACTTCGTCGAACTCGAGATGAAGGCGGCCGGGTTCGTCACCTTCGGCACCGACCTGGAGAACCCCAACTTCGCCACCATCGCCGAGGCGGTCGGCATCAAGGGATTCCGCGTCGAGAAGTCGAAGGACCTCCCCTCGGTCGTCACCGAGTTCCTCAACCACGACGGAGCTGCGGTCCTCGACGTCACGACCGAACGCCAGGAGCTCTCGATGCCGCCGTCGATCACCGCCGAGCAGGCGAAGGGCTTCGCACTCTACGCCATCCGCACGGTGCTCTCGGGCAAGGGCGACGAACTCATCGACCTCGCACGCACGAACGTCCGACAGCTGTTCTGACGACCGGAGGCGCCAGCGGTCGGTGAGACCGCGCGGTGCCGGCAGCAGCGGCGGCGACGGCGTTCCGGCGGCGGACCGGCAGAGTCGAGGACGCAGAGTGTCGATTTCCGATTCGGATTTCGACACTCTGCGTCCTCGATTTTTCGCTGGGGGTGCCTTTCGCGACCTGCGGGGGTGGTGCGCTGCTCCGAGGGTGGTGCGACAGAGGTGCGGTGTGCCGCGGGGTGCGCCGCGTCAGACTGGGAAGTCCGCCAGCGCCGAGGCGGTTGCCAGGGCCGCGGTCATCGCTTCGTGGCCTTTGTCCTCGCGAGAGCCCTCAAGGCCCGAGCGGTCCCTGGCCTGTTCGTCGTTGTCGCAGGTGAGCACCCCGAAGCCGACGGGCTTGCGGGAGTCGAGGGCGACCCGGTTCAACCCATCGGTCGCCGCCGAGCACACGTAGTCGAAGTGCGGGGTGCCGCCGCGGATGACGACGCCGAGGGCGACGACGGCATCGAAGCTCTCGATGACGCGTGCGGCGGCGACGGGCAGTTCGAAGCTGCCGGGGACGCGGATGAGCGTCGTCGTCGCGTGTGCCTCCGCGGCCGCGCGCTCGGCGCCGGCGACGAGCCCGTCCATGACCTCCGTGTGCCAGGACGCCGCGACGATCGCGACGTTGAGGCCGGTGGCGTCGAGGGTGATGTCGGGTGCTCCGTGATGTGCCATGAGTGATGCTCCTCAGTGGTGGTTCTCGATGTGGTGGGTCGAAAAGTTGTGAGTCGAAAAGTCGGGAGTCGGGCCGGTGGTGAACCGGCTGGTGGTGAGTTGGTCAATGGTGGGTCGAAATGTCGTGAGTCGGGCCGGTGATGACTCGGCTGGTCGTGAGCCGGGTCAGTGGTCGTTCGGCGGTCGGCTGCTCAGCCGACGCCGGCGCGGTGCCGGTGCGGGGGCGCTCAGCACGCGAGGTGGAGCGTGTGGTGCATGCGGGTGCGCTTCGTCTCGAGGTACTTCGAGTTCTCCGGCCGCGCCGGGATCTCGAGCGGCACGACCTCCTCGACGGTGATCCCGAGGTCGGCCAGCGCCTGCGTCTTCGCCGGATTGTTCGTCAGCAGACGGATCCGCGTCAGCCCCATCTCGGTGAGGATCGCCGCGGCCGCCCGGTAGTCGCGGGCGTCGTCGCTGAGCCCCAGTTCGAGGTTCGCATCGACGGTGTCGAGCCCCGAGTCCTGGAGGGAGTAGGCGCGGATCTTGTTGCGCAGTCCGATCCCGCGGCCCTCGTGCCCGGTGAGGTAGATGACCGCCCCGCCGTCCTCGGCGATCGTCTGCAGCGCCCGATCGAGCTGCTCGCCGCAGTCGCAGCGATGCGACCCGAAGACATCCCCGGTCAGGCACTCCGAATGGACGCGCACGAGGGGAGCGGGGCTCTCCGATGCACCTGCGGGGTCGTCGTTGTCGAGTCCGGTGTAGACGCCGAGGTGGTCGAGCCCGTCGACGGTGAACGCCCGCGCCGTGAAACGGCCGTAGCGCGTCGGCAGCGGCACCTCTTGGGAGGCCTCCGCTGTCGTTTCGGGTCCGACCGGCCCGAGGCCCGCAGTTCCGACCGCGGCCGCCGCGGCAGCAGGACCATCGGCGCCCTCACCATCCTCGTCGAGGTAGGCGATGAGCTGTTCGATCGAGACCATGACGAGGCCGTGCGCATCGGCGAACTCGCGCAGGGCGTCGAAGCGCATCATCGAGCCGTCGTCGTGGACCACCTCGGCGATCATCGACACCGGACGGGCCCCGGCGAGGCGCGCGAACTCGACGCCGGCTTCGGTGTGGCCGGGCCGCTCACGGACTCCGCCGTCCTTCGCCACGAGCGGGAAGACATGACCGGGGCGGGTGATCGCGGCCGGGTCGGGGGTCTCGGCGGCGAGCACCCGGCCGGTCAGCGCACGTTCGGCCGCGCTGATGCCCGTCGTCACTCCGACGGCGTCGCAGCTGATCGTGTACGCCGTGCCCTTGGGGTCCTCGTTCGCGGCGACCATCGGCGGCAGGTCGAGCGCGGCCGCCCGCGCGGCCGACATCGGAGCGCAGACGACGCCCGAGCTGTGCCGGACGATGAAGCCCATCGTCGCGGCGTCGGCGAACTCCGCGGCGATGATGAGGTCGCCTTCGTTCTCGCGGTCCTCGTCATCGACGACGACGATCGGGCGGCCCGCGGCGATCTCGGCGATCGCGCGGGAGATCGTGTCGAGTCCGGCGGTGGACTCGCCGAGCGGTGAAACGGTCTCAGTCATGATCGGCTCCTTGTGGTGCAGGGGTGGTGACAGGGGTGGGAATGGTCATGGACGACGCCGAGGCGGCAGGGGCGGCGAAGGCGAGGAGCCTCGCGGTGTACTTCGCGATGACGTCGACCTCGACGTTGACGGGGTCGCCGACGCGGAGGCCGCCGAACGTCGTGTGCGTCAGCGTCGCCGGGATGAGACCGACCTCGACCCAGGCAAGCGCGGTGCCCTCGGCGACCGATCCCTCAGGGGCTGCGGCCGCCGACGGGACGGCCTCGGAGACCGCCGTGAGAGTGAGGGAGACGCCGTTGAGCGCGATCGAGCCCTTGACCGCCGTCAGCGGTGCGAGGTGGACGGGGATGCCGATGCGCAGGGTCGTCCACTCGGCGTGGTCGGTGCGGGCGATGACTTCGCCGAGGCCGTCGACATGGCCCTGGACGATGTGCCCGTCGAAGCGACCGGCCGCCGGGGTGCAGCGCTCCAGGTTGACCGGGTCGCCGGGAGTCAGCGACCCGAGCCCGGTCAGTCGCAGGGTCTCACCCATCACCTCGGCGACGAAAGTGCCCTGTCCTGCGGCGGCGGGCTCCCCGGGCACTACGTCGCCCCCGGCTGAGCCGACCCCGCTCTCGGTGGCCGGCTCGACGACCGAGGTCAGGCACACGCCGTTGACGGCGAGTGATCCGCCCGGCGGCAGATCGGCGACGACGTCACCGGCGGCGATGGTGAGGACGGCCGAGTCCTCGTGCGTGGTGAGGTCGACGACGGTGCCGATGCCCTCGATGATTCCGGTGAACACGGGTTCCTCCTGTGGTCGAAGCGGGTGGTGGACGACGAGCGGGGCGCTCATGGGCTGCTCGTCGTGAAGTGGAGAAGGACGTCGGGCCCGAGCACGGACACCGCCGGGACCGCGGTGTCGTCGGGGATGAGGCCGACCGCCTCGGCGAGGGTGGGGATGTCGAGACCGCGGATGCTCGGCAGGCCCTCACCGAGGATGAGCGGGGCCTGATAGCAGTACACCTCGTCGACGACGCCGGCGGAGAAGAAGGCACCGAGCACCTGCGGCCCGCCCTCGATGAGGAGGTGCCGGATCCCGCGGGCGGCGAGCTCGGCGAGCACGACGTCGACCTCGCGGGTGCGCACGTGGATGGTGGCGGGGTTGGTCGCCAGCGCTGAGTCGGGTGCGAGGTCGCGCAGGCCCATGACGACGGGGATCGGCTGCGGGTCGAGGAGCTCCCCGTCCTCGTCGCGGGCGCTCAGCCGCGGATCGTCGTCGGCCGCCGTGCCGGTGCCGACGAGGATCGCGTCGACCTCGGTGCGCAGACTGTGCGAATGGATGCGGGAGGCCGCCGAGGTGATCCACCGGCTCGTGCGATCCGCGGCGGCGGCCTTCCCGTCGAGGCTCTGGGCGAGCTTCGCCGTGACGAACGGACGCCCCTGCGCCGTCGCCGCTCGCCAGCGGGCGTTGAGGTCGGCCGATTCCTCGCTGCCGAGGCCCGAGCGGACCCTGACCCCCGCCTCGGCGAGGAGGGCCCCGCCGCCCCCGGCGGGTTCGGTCGTGTCGGGGAGGGCGAAGACGACGTCGGGGATGCCGGCGTCGAGGATCGCCTGCGTGCACGGCCCCGTCCGACCGGTGTGCGCGCACGGTTCGAGCGTGACGAACAGCGTCGAAGTGGTGAGATCGATGCCGTGACGATGGGCTGTGGTGATCGCGTCGACTTCGGCGTGCGGGGTACCGGCGCCGAGGTGGCGGCCGGTGACGATCTGCCCGTCAGCGGCGCGGATGGCGGCACCCACCAGGGGGTTCGCGCCTCGGCGACCGTCGCGGGCAGCGGTGAGTGCGGCGGACATCGCCGCGTGATCGTGGGCGGGTGCGCCCATGAGAAAACCTCCCGAGCCGATGCCGGGAGGGAGGAGCGTGCGGGTGCAGCCATCGCGGTTCGCGGGCGTCTGCCTGGTGCGCCTGCCGGCGCTGACACGACGACCGCGGCCGCCATGTTCCTCCCATCCAGACTCTTACTGTCGGTCTCGGAATCTCACCGAGTCAGCCGATCGCGTTCGACGCGTTCGGGTCGCGGACTGTCACCGCCGGCACGGAATTTCACCGTCCCCGGAACATGTTGGGATCAGGCTAGCACGCCGCCGACCGGTGGTCCTATGGCGTCCGTCACGTGGACCTGGCCAGCTGAGCGGCAACGGAATGGGTCGCAACCGTGGGACGCGTTTGCGCAGTTATATAACCCAGGTATATACATGAGTTATGGAAGATGTGGATCCGGACGAGCTCGTCAAAGGCCTCGTCGTCGTCTCCCTGCGCCTGACCAGGGCGTTCAGGAGGCTCATCGGCAATGAGAGTGAGCTCGTCACCCTGCGTGCCCTCGCCGTCGTCGAGCAGTATCAGCCGGTGCGCGTCGGTCACTTCGCGCAGGGCTACCTCAGCTCGCAGCCGGCGGCGACGAAGCTCCTCGCTCGGCTCGAGGACGACGGGCTCGTCGTCAGAGAGGCGAGTCCCACCGATCGCCGGGCGTCGCAGTTCTCGCTCACGGATGCCGGTCGGTCCCGGCTCGCGGTCAACCGCGAGATCATGATCGACCAGATGGTGCCCTACTTTCAGGCCCTCACTCCGGAGGACAGGCTCAGCGTGCACCGGGCACTCCTGCTCGTCGGCGACTACCTGCACAACGAGCACCCCGTCGACAGCGACGACGCCCCCGACGGATCCCCAGCCCCCGATACCGACAGCACCAACGGAAAGGACACACGGTCGCAGAGATGAGAGCAGCAGACGGAGACACCACACAGGACGAAGCGAAGCAGGGGTCCATCCTGCGCCAACCGAAAGCAGTATGGGCGGTGGTGTTCGCGTGCATCATCGCGTTCATGGGCATCGGCCTCGTCGACCCGATCCTTCCCGCCATCTCACGTGAACTCGACGCCAGCCCGGCGCAGTCGATGCTGCTCTTCACGAGCTACCTCTTCATCACCGGCGGCATGATGTTCTTCACGAGCTTCATCTCCTCGCGCATCGGTGCCAAGACGACTCTGCTCATCGGACTCGTCCTCATCGTCGCGTTCTCCGCGCTCGCCGGGCTCTCCGGCAGCGTCGATCAGATCATCGGCTTCCGCGCCGGATGGGGTCTGGGCAACGCGCTCTTCATCTCCACCGCCCTGGCCACCGTCGTCGGGGCCGCCGCGGGCGGTGCGGACAAGGCGATCATCCTCTACGAGGCCGCGCTCGGCGTCGGCATCGCCACCGGCCCGCTGCTCGGCGGCGTCCTCGGCGGAATCTCCTGGCGCGGACCGTTCTTCGGCACCGCAGTGCTCATGGCCATCGGCTTCATCGCCATCCTCGTTCTGCTGCCGAACTCGAAGACCGGTGGGCAGGCGCTGCGGACCTCCGCCGAACCGGTCAGCCTGAGCGCGACCTTCCGTGCGCTCGCCCACCCCGGTGTCGGCGTCGTCGCCGTCGCCGCCCTGCTCTACAACTTCGGCTTCTTCATCCTGCTCGCCTACAGCCCATTCCCGGTCGAAGCTGCCGCTGCGGCGGCCGGCATCGAGAACTTCGGGGCCATGGGCCTCGGATACGTGTTCTTCGGGTGGGGCATCTGCCTGGCGATCACCTCGGTGTTCGGCGCACCCCTGCTCACGCACCGCCTGCGGCGGCGCAAGAGCCTCATCACCGCTCTCGTCGTGCTCGCCGTCCTCCTCGTCGTCATGTCGTTCCTCGCCGAGTCGTTCATCGGGCTCATCATCTGCGTCATCGTCGCCGGGCTCATCCTCGGTGTGCTCAACACGGTGTTCACGGAATCGGCGATGGAGGTCAGCGATCTGCCGCGACCCGTCGCCTCGGGCTCGTACTCGGGTGTGCGCTTCCTCGGCGGTGCGGTCGCCCCGATCGTCGCCGGTGGGGTCTCCGAGTCGGTGGGGGCCGGCGCCCCCTACCTCTTCGGTGCTGCGGCAGTCGTGCTCTCGATCCTCGTCCTCGCCTTCGGATGGAAGGCCCTGCGCCGGATCGACGGTCACATCGACGAATCCCCAGTCGATGAGGCCTACGCCATCACCGGAGGAGACGCCTGACCCCTCGCAGTTCCCGGACGGTCCACGCCGTCGTCGCCCCTCGCCTGAGAG
>NZ_BAAAMB010000007.1:166989-183754 GCF_039528855.1 Brevibacterium sanguinis
CTCAGGCGAGGGGCGACGACTTTCTGTGGCAGATCCGAAACACGAGTTCTCCGTCATTCATCGCAGTCGGGTGTAAGAATGGTGAGAACAAGGCGCCCGTCACCGCGGCGGCGCTTCACCCCTCGACCAGGAAGCCATCATGACTGACGACGCGAACAACGCCTACGGGTCCGGTGCGGAGAATGCTCCCGGCGCCGGATACGGACCGGGAGCTGCCTTCGGAGCCGACCTCGATGGCGCCAAGAGCCCCGACGATCTGTCCCGCCCCCTCTACGGAGCGACCTTCGGCCAGGCCGTCCGTCGCTTCTGGAAGAAGTTCTCGGTCTTCTCGGGCCGTGCCTCCCGCAGTGAGTACTGGTTCGCCTACCTGTTCCAGGTGCTCGTTCTCCTCGTGCCCTACATTCTCGTGATCGTCGGAACGGTGATGTCCACGGCGACGACCGCGAGCTCGTCGTACTCTCCGTACAGCACGCCGACCGCTGAACCTTCCGGTCCGGGTGTCGCGATCATGATCATCGGTTGGATCCTTCTGGTGATCCTCGCCCTGGCTATGGTCGTTCCCTACCTCGCGATCAGCTGGCGGCGGCTCCATGACGCCAACCTCGCCGGTCCGTTCTGGTTCCTCACGTTCATTCCCGGAGTCGGTGGACTCATCGTCCTCGTGCTGATGATCCTGCCGTCGAAGCCGGAAGGCCGACGCTTCGACACCTGAGCCGGACCCGGTTCCGCCGAGCGGCCGGTCTGCGCAGGATTCCTCCTGTGCAGACCGGCCGCTTCGCTGTGCGGGTCTCGGCCATAGTGTGTCCTTGGAGACATCTGCCCGCATGATCTGGCCGATTCCCAGTTTCGCGTCGTATAGTTACTTACTGGTAACATTCCGCGGCTGCATCCGCCGCACCATTCGCCACAGAGCCAAGGCCGCATGTTTGCCGTAGTGTGCTGACAAGCAGGCAGCGCGGTCCGCTGGCATCGGCATGATCGAACGACGCTTGCGAGACATGTGAGGGAGCAGGACAATGCAGAGCGATTCACACACGCTCGCGGCCCCGACCGAGGTCGACAGCGCGGCAGTGACCCTGCGCGACTGGGGGATGTCGGGCAAGCAGGGCCCGGTGTTCTCCGACATCGATCTCACCGTCGCCAGTGGGTCGCTGGCGATCATCCGCGGAGCGGCCGGCTCCGGCAAGACCTCGCTGCTGCTGTCGATCGCGGGACGGATGCGCGTCGACACGGGCGAGGGCCACGTCTTCGACCTCAACATCCGCAGACAGGCCCGCGCGGTCCGCGAAACCGTGTCGATCGGGCATGTCGCCGGACTGACGGACCTCGAGAACGACTTCACGGTCGCCCAGCACATCGCCGAACGCCTCATCATGCTCCAGCCCTGGTACAAGCCGTGGGTGTCGAAGAAGTCCCTGCGTGAGGTCATCGACGGCATCAAGGAGACCTTCGACTCCGCCACCGAGGTGATCGGCCGCCTCCCGAAGGACACCTTCACCTCGAGCGACGCCAAGAGCGCTGACTTCCTCGTCGACGCCGACGGCGACACCTTCGTCTCCGAACTCAGCGAGCTGCAGAAGTTCCTCCTCGAGTTCGGTCTCGCCTCCCTGGCGCAGAAGCCCGTCATCGTCATCGACAACATCGACTTCCTCCGGGAGCGCGAGGACCGCGCCCGCGCGTGGGCCGCTCTGCTCATCTACCAGGAGCTGCGTCGGGAGCGGGATCCCGAGAAGCCGCTGACGCTCATCGTCACGTGCGAGGACTCCTCGGACATCGATCTCGCCTTCGACCAGCTCTCCACCCAGGTGCATCCCGCCTCGGTGACCGAACTCAATCTGACCCCGCAATCCTCCTGACCTCAGCTCCATAGACCTGGCAGACCCCTGTCTGCGCTCGACCTTCGGCACCACAGATTCTTGTGAAGGTGATTCTTCGATGTTCTCCCTCCCCTGGCTCGAACTCACTCGGTTCAAACGACACACGATCACGCGTCTGGCGATGATCGTCGTCGCCGTCATTCCCGCGATCTACGGCGGGCTCTACCTGGCGTCGAACTGGTCGCCGACGGACAACATCGACCGACTCCAGGCCGCTGTCGTCAACGAGGACACCGGTGCGGAGAAGCCGGACTCCGACGGCGAGAGGCTCAACGCCGGCGATGAACTCGTCGACAAGATCACCCCGAAGGGCGAAGGCGGCTTCGACTGGCAGGAGACCTCGCTCCAAGAGGCCAACGAGGGCCTCGCCGACGGCACGTACTTCGCGATCCTCGAGATCCCCTCGAACTTCTCGCAGCGCCTCGTCTCCACCGGCGGTGACGACCCCGAGCAGGCAGGACTCGAGCTGCGCACCGATGATGCGCACAACTTCATCGTCGGGCAGCTCGCGGGCACGGTGCTCTCCCAGATCAAGGCGGGACTCAACGAGACGACGACGGCCGAGTACGTCTCCCAGGTCTACGTCGGCTTCAACGACATCCAGTCCTCCATGGTCAAGGCCGCCGACGGCGCCTCCGACCTCCATGACGGCGCCGTCGAACTCCATGACGGGTCGGGAAAGCTCGCGAAGGGCGCGCACGATCTCGACAAGGGAGTCGGCGATCTCCAGAAGGGGATCGGGGACCTCGACGACGGCGCGGGCAAGCTCGCGAAGGGAGCCGGGGACCTCGAGAACGGTGCCGACACTCTCGCCACGGGCACGGGAGATGCCGAGACCGGGGCGAAGAAGCTCGCCAAGGGCGCCGGACAGGTCGCCGACGGCACGAGTCAGCTGCGCGGCGTCGCCGACGATGCGACCGACAAGGCGGAGGATCTCAAGGGCAAGGCCGACGACCTCGTCGAGAGCGCTCGACCGAAGCTCGACGATGCGGAGAAGGACTTCGAAACCGCGCGAACCTCGGTCCGCGGTGACGTCGCCGATCGCATCGATCAGCTGGAGAAGGACTACCCGGACGATCCGAACGTCCAGAAGCTCGCCGAGGAGGTCGGCACCTTGGGTGACGACCTCGACTCCGCACATGAGCGGGCCACGAAGGCAGCCGACGACGCACGTGGGCTGGAGAAGCCGGTCAAGGATGCCGTCGACGGGGTGATGCAGAAGATCCGGGACGCTGACAAGAAGATCGGCGAACTCGACGACGGTGCGCAGCAGGTCTCCGACGGTGCCGACGATCTCCATTCCGGTCTCGTCAAGCTCGACAAGGGCGCCAATGACCTCGCCAAGGGCGCCGGTGACCTCCATGACGGCGCCGTCGCACTCAAGGACGGGACGGCGCAGGCGAAGGACGGCGTCGGCCAGCTCAAGGACGGGTCGTCCCAGCTCGCGCAGGGCGCGACCGATCTCGATGAGGGCGCGGGCAAGCTCGACGACGGTTCGGGTGAGCTTGCCGACCAGCTGACGAAGGGCGCCGAGCAGATCCCGACGTATGACAAGCAGGATCGCGAGAAGCGCTCCGATGTCGTCGCTGTGCCCGTCGACGCCGAGAAGGTGAAGAACAATGCCGTGGGCACGTACGGTGAGGGACTGGCCGCGTTCTTCATCTCCCTGGCCCTGTGGATCGGCGGCATGATCACCTACATGGTGCTCAACGCGATTCCGTACCGCGCGCTCGCCTCGACGGCGAAGTCGAACCGCATCGCCTGGGCCGGCTACGTCCCGGGCCTCCTCTTCGGCATCGCGCAGGTCGCGGTGCTCTACGGCGTGCTGTGGTTCGCCCTCGACTTCTCGGCCGGCGCGTGGCTGGGCACCCTGGTGTTCTCGATCCTCATCGCGGCGAGCTTCCACGCTGTCCACCAGCTCTGCGTGGCGGCGCTCGGCGGTGTCGGCAGGCTCATCGCGCTCGTCCTGCTGATGATCCAGATCGCCTCGGCGGGAGGCACCTACCCGGTGCAGACGGCGCCGGAGATCTTCCAGATCATCTCGCCGTTCCTGCCGATGACCTACGCCGTGACGGGCCTGCGCACCCTCATCGCCGGCGGAGACATGATCATCGCCGTGCAGTCAGCCGTCGTGCTCCTGCTCATGACGGGCATCTGCCTGCTCGCGACCGTGCTCGTGTGCAGTCGGAAGCGGATGGTCACCCTCACACAGCTCCACCCGAGCCTATCGCTCTGAGGCGGCAGTCCGCGGCGAGGCAGGCAACACTGTGCCGGACCGCGGTGCGCCAGACCGGGCTGCGCTAGACGGCTTTGCGCCAGGCAGCGGTGTGCCGGACTGCGGCCTACGGCGACCAGCGCGTCGAGCGGCATCCGTCAGCTCAAGCCGTGCCTGCCTCCCCGCGGGGCGTCTCACTCCTCGTCGAAGTAGCGGGTGTACCTCCGCGGGTCATCCAGGAACCGCCGCCAGTGCGCGACCATGTCGAGGCCGTCCCAGGTCGAGTCTCGTATGCCCCACTCGCCGAGTTCGACGAGTCGGGCGCCCTCGGCGCTCGCGAGGATGGGGGAGTGGGTGGCCATGACCGTCTGCAGTCCGGCCCATTCACGCTGCCGGATGAGCTGGAGCAGCGTGAGCGAGGACGTGAATGACAACGCGCTCTCGGGCTCATCGAGGATCCACAGACCGAAGTCGAGGAATCTGCTCGTGAGCGTGTCGACGAACGTCTCGCCGTGCGACCGCTCGGAGAGCTCGAAGCCGCGCAGCGCGCCGATCTCCATGAGGTGCGCCATGCTCTCGTGCATCGTCTCGGCACGGAGGAAGAAGCCCTGCCGATTCGTCGTTGCACCCTTGATGATCTGCAGGTGCTCCGTGAGCACAGGTGTGTCCTCGGCGTGCTCGCGCACCTCCCACGCCGAGCCGCCGCCGTGGGGGAGATCGAGCGCAGTGGCGATCGCCTCGATGATCGTCGACTTCCCCGCACCGTTCTCGCCGACGAAGATCGTCGTCGCCTCGAACTCGAACCCCGCGAGGAGATCACCGACCGCCGGGATGTCGGCCAGCCAGTCGGGCAGCTGCGGTGGGGAGTGCGCGTGCGCGGCGACCGACCGCAGCGGAAGGGAGACTCGGGGATCCATGGCACCGAGGGTAGCGCGGACATCTGACACGACCGCCTCGGCGAGGATCAGCCGAGCGCGATCCGCACGGCGAGGATGACGAGGACGACGGCGATGATGACGTCGAGGACCTGCCACACCCGCGGGCGCGCAAGCCAGCCCGACAGCGCCCGGGCGCCGAGGCCGATGCCGAGGAACCACGTGATCGACCCGACCATCGCCCCGAGCGTGAACGGCAGCACGCCGCCGGGGCCCTGCTGGTTGGCGAGGTTGCCGAGCATGACGACGGTGTCGAGATAGACGCCGGGATTGAGGAACGTCAGGGCGAGCGTCGTCGCGATGATCGAGCGCAGGCCGCGCTGCTCGGTGTCGGCCCGCAGCCCTGTCGCCTCGCAGGCCGATCGCAGGCTCGTCCACGCGAACCACAGGAGGTAGGCCACCCCGAGCCAGCGGAGGATCTCGAGCGCCCACGGTGCCAGGAGGACGATCGCGCCGATCCCCACCGACCCTGCCCCGATGAGGAGGATGTCGGCGAGGATGCAGATCGTCAGGACGACGCCGAGGTGCTCGCGGCGGATCCCCTGCCGCAGCACGAGCGCGTTCTGCGGCCCGACGGCGATGATGAGCGACCAGCCTGCGAGGAGACCGCTGAGTGCGTGAGTGACCATATCGCCAGAGTAGGATGATCGGCGAGTGAAGAAAAACAAAAGAATCTACATCTGATGCAGAATAGCTTCATGAACCTCGAGCACGTCAGAGCCCTCGCCGCCGCCGTCGACGAAGGCACCGTCGAAGGCGGCGCGTATGTCCTCGGCATCACCGCCTCGGCGGCGAGTCAGCGCATCCGCGCCCTCGAATCCCGGCTCGGCCAGGTCCTCCTCCGACGGTCCAATCCCGTCACCGTCACCGAGGCGGGCGCTGCGGTCCTCCGCTATGCCCGGCAGGTCGAGCTCCTCGAATCCGAGGCGATGGACCGCCTCCACGGCATCGCCGTCGACGCTCCTGACGGCATCGGCACCGGTGAGGCGGGGGCGCGGCGGGAACCGACCGTGCTGCGCATCGGGGTCAACGCCGACTCGCTCGCCACGTGGTTCCGTCCGATCTTCGCCGAGGCGGCCACCTGGGACTATGCCGTCCTTCGACTCGTCGTCGCCGACCAGGACAAACTCCTTCCGCTGCTGACGTCGGGGGAGGTGCTCGGGACGATCACCTCGGCGGCGTCGAGTCCCTACGGCACCCGCGTCGAACGGCTCGGCAGCATGCGCTACCTCGCCGTCGCGGCGCCCGGTCTGCTCGCCCGGCACGGATGGACTCGACCTGACGGGGGTGCGGCGTCATCGTTCGCCGAAGTGGACCTCGCGACCCTGCCGATGGTCAACTTCGGCAAGGACGACGACCTTCAGCTCGACTTCCTCCGCCGGCACGGGGTGACGACGATGCCGCCGATGTCGGTGGTGCCGAGCTCGGCGGAGTTCGCCGTCGCCGTGGCCGCCGGCGTGGGCTGGGGGATGATCCCAGTCATGCAGCTGAGCGAGATCGACGCCGAACTCGTGCCGATCACTGCCGCCCCGGAGGTCGACGTTCCGCTCTACTGGCAGCACTGGAAGCTCGCGTCGGATCGGCTCTCCCGCCTCACCTCGGCGCTCACCCGCGCCGCCGAACAGATGCGCTGACGCCGGCGTTTCGGGCGGGGCCAGTGCGTCGGGGGAGGTCAGTCCCTCGGGCGAAGCCGATGCCTCAGGCGAGGCCAGCGCTTCAGGCGAGGATCCGGTCGATGAGCCACTTGATGTTCGCGTGCATCTCGTCGACGGTCATCCGGTCCGGGGAGATGATCGAGTGGAGGCCCATGCCGTCGATCGCGGTGAAGAGGATCGTCGCAGCGCGTGCCACCTCGGCGGGATCGAGGTGTCCTTCGTCGGCGAGGACTCCGAGCCAGCGGTGGAGGCAGTCGTACGTGATCTCGTGGGCGTACTCGAGCAGCGCCTGCGAGCCTTCGCGCGGATTCGGTCCGAGTGCGTTGAAGTGCATCGCCAGCCACAGGTCGAGCTGGGCATCGCGGTGCTCGTGGGTCGTGAGGAACTGCGAGAGCACCTCATAGAGGCGCTCGCGGGGCGGGATGCTCGCGTCCTCGATCCGGAAATCGCTGATCTGCATCTGCATCGACCGGCGGGCGACTTCGAGGTAGAGATCGGCCTGGGTCGGGAAGTAGTGGCGCAGCGTCGACGCGCCGATCCCCGCCTCCTTCGCGACGGCGCGCACACTCAGTGATGTCCTGCGCTGTTCGCCGGACTCCGCGAGGCGGATCGCGGCCTCGATGATCTCATCGCGTCGGGACATCACCCCTCCTCTCTTCTCGCATCACTCTACTCAGCGGGTATAGTACAGTGTACTAGTACGCTGTACTAGAAACGTTGGCAACCCTCGAGATCGGAGCACACCATGATCGAGAACCTGCAGAACTTCGCCGATTCGTTCCCCGACTGGCTGCAATGGCTGGGCGTCATGCTCGTCTCCGCGATCCCGTTCGTCGAGTCGTACTTCGGTTCGGTCATCGGCGTCGCCATCGGCCTGGGCCCGGTCGTCGCGATCCTCGTCGCCGTCATCGGCAACGTCATCTCGATGCTCGCGTTCGTCTACGGCGCGGGCGCGATCCGCGACAGGGCGACGAAGAACAGGGAGAAGGCCACCTCGCCGAGGCGGCAGCGGCTCAAGCGCATGTTCGACAAGTTCGGCGTCCCCGGCGTCTCCCTGCTCGGCCAGACCGTCCTGCCCTCGCAGATCACGTCGATGGCGATGGTGAGCTTCGGCGCCAACCGCAACGTCGTCGCGTTCTGGCAGATCATCTCGATCATCCTCTGGGGCGTCCTCTTCGGCGTGCTCGCGACCCTCGGCGTCAACGCCGCACTGCGGTGATGCCCGCCGAGGCGGACCTTCACTGAGCTTGTAGCATCGGTGCTACAATTTGCTGATGAATGCAGAGGGAGTGCAGGCTGAAAGCCTTTCGCAGCGTGAGCTGCGCAATGAGTCCGGGAGGGTCCTTCGCGCGGTCAGTGAAGGGCATTCGTTCGTGCTGACCAATCGGGGTGTGCCGGTTGGGCGCATCGTTCCGTTGGACGCTCCTGCTCCTCGGCTGACGATCGCTCGACCGGCTAAAAGAGTGGGTGGCTGGACTGCGCGTGATCGCCGGCCGTCGAGCGACAACCGCGTCATGACGGAGATCATTGACGAGCTCCGTGAGGAGCGCCTGTGAGCGACCCGTCGATCGTTTACGTTGACACCTCTGCACTCGGGGCTCTTCTTGTGGCTCAGCCGGAGTCGGACGCTCTGGTCGGCTGGCTGAATGGAACCTCAGCAGAACTCGTGTCGAGCGACCTGCTCGAAACCGAACTGCGTCGAATGGCCGTGCGAGAGGAGCGCGAGCAGGCAGAAGTCTCTGTGCTCCTCGATGGAGTCTCCATCGCCGCTCTCGATCGGGCGGTGTTTCGCTCGGCCGGACTTCTGCCCATGCCGTATCTGCGGACCCTCGATGCGCTGCACCTGGAGGCCGCGCTCCGATTGGATGTCGATGCCCTTCTGACCTATGACAAGCGCCTTGAGGAGGCGGCACGGTCGGTGGGCCTCGAGGTCATTTCGCCCCGCTGACGGGATGATTCCGCGACGCCCTCAGGTCGGCAGAACGGTCATACCCACCTGACCATTTCGCCGACCCAGTGCGGAAGGACGAGCGGTGTCTGCTGAGTTCTGGATTCCGCTCCGGGCGGGCCGTGTCAGTGCCGGCACCTAGACTGACCCCATGACGGAAACCACGCAGCTCACCGACTTCGACGCCCGCGCGCAGTCCGTCCTCGCGGAGCTGACGAACAACCCCGACGCCCAGTTCCGCGACGGTCAGCTCGAAGCGATCAGCGACCTCGTCGAGGGTCGCAAACGCGTCCTCGTCGTCCAGCGCACCGGGTGGGGCAAGTCCGCGGTCTACTTCGTCGCCACCCGGCTGCTGCGCGCCCAGGGCAATGGGCCGAGCCTCATCATCTCCCCGCTGCTCGCCCTCATGCGCGACCAGATCGCCGCGGCCGGACGAGCCGGGGTCCGGGCGGCGACCCTCAACTCCTCGAACGTCACCGAATGGGACGGCGTCCTCGCCGATCTGCGCGCCGGGAGCGTCGACGTCCTCCTCGTCTCCCCGGAGCGGCTGAACAACCCGCAGTTCCGCGACGAGGTGCTCCCTCAGCTCCTCCAGATCCTCGGGCTCATCGTCGTCGACGAGGCCCACTGCATCTCCGACTGGGGGCATGACTTCCGCCCCGACTACCGCCGGATCGGCCACATCCTCTCCGACCTCACGACCGACACCCCGGTGCTCGCGACGACGGCGACGGCGAACTCGCGCGTCGTCACCGACGTCGCCGAACAGCTCGGTGACGACACCACCGTCGTGCGCGGCGAACTCGCCCGCGATTCGCTGCGCCTCGGCGTCCAACCCGGCCTCGACCCCAGTGCGCGGATCGCGTGGCTGAGCTCCCACCTCGGCGACTTCACGCGATCGGGCATCATCTACACGCTCACGGTCAGCGCCGCCGAGGACATCACCCGTATCCTCCGCGACCAGGGGCATGAGGTGCGCGCGTACACCGGCCGCACCGACGCCGAGGAGCGCGCCGACCTCGAGCAGCAGCTCAAGGACAACAGGCTCAAGGCGCTGGTGGCGACCTCGGCGCTGGGGATGGGATTCGACAAGCCGGACCTCGGCTTCGTCGTCCACGTCGGGGCGCCGTCCTCGGCCGTCGCCTACTACCAGCAGGTCGGTCGCGCCGGTCGTGCGACGGACTCCGCCGACGTCCTCCTCCTTCCGGGGTCCGAGGACGCCGAGATCTGGGAGTACTTCGCGACCGCGTCGATGCCGAGTCACGCCGATGCCGATGCCGTCCTCACCGCGCTCGCCGAGGCGGACGGCCCCCTGTCCGTGGCCCGCTTGGAGACGCTCGTCGGGACGAAGCGCACCCGCCTGCAGCTGCTGCTCAAGACCCTCGAAGTCGAGGAGGCCGTGGAGAAGGTCCGGGGCGGGTACGTCTCGACCGGTCGCGGGTGGACGTATGACCGGGAGCGCTACGAGAAGGTCGCCGAGGTGCGCGCCGCCGAAGCCCAGGCGATGCTCGACTACGAGGCGACGGGGGAGTGCCGGATGGAATTCCTCATCCGGCAGCTCGACGATCCCGACCCGCAGCGCTGCGGACGCTGCGACAACTGCGCGGGTGTGTGGTGGTCGACGGAGATCTCCGCGGAGACGCAGCGCGAGACCGCGGGAACCCTCCACCGGATCGGCCTGCCGATCGAACCGCGCAGCACGTGGCCCTCGGGGATGGCGAACATCGGCGTCTCCCTCAAGGGCAGGATCCCCGCCGAGGAGCTCGCCGCCGAAGGACGTGTCATCGCCCGACTCTCCGACCTCGGTCAGGGGCAGGTCCTGCGGGAGTTCCTCGCCCCCGATGCGCCCGACGCCGAGGTCCCCGCGCAGATCGGCAGATGGTGCCTCGACGTGCTCGGGCAGTGGGATTGGGAGGACCGGCCCGAGGTCGTCGTGTCGCTGCCGAGCGCCCGCCGGCCCAAGACGATCCGCTCGCTTGCGGCGAACCTCGCCTCAGCAGGACGCCTCATCGACGGCGGTGAGCTGCTCCAAGTCCACGAGCACGGGACGCCCGACGTCAACAGCGCCTTCCGCGTCAAGGGCCTCCACGATGCGTTCGTCGTTCCTCCGGAGGTCGCCGAGGCGGTTGCCGGAAAGTCCGTCCTCCTCGTCGACGATGAGATCGTCTCCCGGTGGACGATGGCGATCGCCGCCCGCGCGCTGCGGCAGGCCGGAGCGACGGCGGTGCTCCCGTTCGCGCTCGCGCTGCGGGCGTGAACGGGAGCAGCCGACTCAGAGTTCCTGGTGCAGCTGGAACGTCGCTCCCTCGGGGTCGGCGACCGTGGCAACGCGGCCGAACTCCGAATCCATGGGACCGTCGAGCACGGAGCCGCCGAGTTCGACGACCTTCGCCGCGGCGGCGTCGGCATCGGCGACGTTGAAATAGGTGCGCCAGTACGAGTTCGGGGTCCACTGGCTCGCATCGCAGATGCCGGCGACCGCCGTCTCGTTGGCCCCGTAGGTCGCGTACTTGATCTCCTGGCCCTCGACCTCGACGAGTTGGAAGTCGAAGGCGTCGACGTAGAACTCGCACGCAGTGTCGTAGTTCGTCGTCATCAGCTCGAACCACACCGGAGTGCCCGGGACGAGCGGCAGCTCGAACCCGGTGAACTCGTCGGACTGCCACATGCCGATCGGGGCGCCGGTGGGATCGACGACGACGGCCATCGAGCCCAGCGGGCCGACCGCCATCGGACCGACGACGGGAGCGGCGCCGTCTTTGGTGGCTTTCGCAAACGTGCCGTCGATGTCGCTGGTGTAGAGGTACGTCGACCAGGCGGTCGGCATCGTCGGATCCGGGTTCCCGTCCATCGTCATCGCCCGCATGAACCCGCCGACGGGCGCACCGTCCTTGTACGCCTGGTGGTAGTGACCGAAATCGGGTCCCTGATCGACGATCTCCCACCCGAAGACCTCGGAGTAGAAGTTCTTCATGGCATCGAAGTCCTGGCAGACGTAGTCGATCCAAACCGGCTGTCCTTGACGGGGATTATCAGGCATGGCAACTCCTCTTCGTGATGCTTCCTGGTGGCTGTGCAGACGGGGGTCGTCTGTTGGAATGATCGTAGCTGGTGGGAGAGGTCTGCGGGCACGATCCGGCGAAGCGGTCGCGCGGCCGACAGGGTCGCGACCCGGTGTCGTCAGCGCCAGGCGCGGGTCACCTCGGCGAACTGCGGACGCAGGGTCGCCTGGAGGAGAGGACCGAAGGACACGCGCTTGACGCCGATCTCGGTGAGCTGCACGAGGCCGAGCCCATCGGGGATCGCGCCCTCGAGGGGACGCGCGGTGACGTTGAGCGGCAGCGGCACCGCGGACACGACCCGCTTGAGAGTCTCCGTGTCGGGCATGGCCACGGGGTAGACGGAGTCGGCGCCCGCCTCGGCGCAGAGATTGAGACGACGGATCACCTCGGCGGTCGGGTCGGGGAAGCCCTCGGGCGATTTGAAGACGTCGGTGCGGGCGTTGATGACGACGTGGACGCGCTGGGCGTCGGCGGCGCGGCGCAGGTCGCCGATGTACTCGGCATGCTCCTCGGCAGTGCGCAGCCGGCCGGCGCTGTGGACGGTGTCCTCGATGTTGAGGCCCACGGCACCGGCTTCGAGGAGACCGGCGATGAGGTCGGGGGCATCGGTGTCGTAGCCGGATTCGAGGTCGGCGCTGACGGGCACGTCGACCGACGAGGTGATCCGCGCGATGCCGTCGAGAGCCTCCTCGAGGGGCATGTTCTCCCCATCGGCGTAGCCGAGGGAGTCGGCGAGCGGGTGCGACCCGATCGTCAGGGCGGTGAACCCGGCCTCGACCATCGCACCCGCGGACCAGGCATCCCAGACGGTCGGCAGGACGACGGGTTTGGCCTGGTGATGGGCATCGAGGAGGGCGGAAGCGCGTTCGGCGAGCACAGTGAAGTCAGTCATGGTGCCCACTGTTCCATCACATCGGCCTGCCGCGCCAGTGTTCACCCGAAGGTCTCAGAAACCGCCGCGGCGGCGCTCCCGCGCACGAGCACGGACTCGGGCGGGCGCGGGAGAGACTGCAGCGCGCGACCTCAGAGGCGCGGGGTCCGCGGGGGCGCGTCGCGGCGGTCGCCGGTGGCCTCGAAGGCGGCGGCGAGCTCGATGAGCGCCGAGTCGTCCCAGCCGCGTCCGGCGATCGTCAGGCCCACGGGGATCCCGGTGTCGGCCATCGTGCCCATCGGCACCGTCACCGAGGGAATCCCGAGGTGGCGGGGCACGAGGTTGCCGTTGGCGACCCACGTGCCGTTGCGCCAGCCGAGATCGGCCGAGGCCTCGTTGACGTCCATGTCGGCGGGGCCGACGTCGGCCATCGCCGGGAAGATCACGGCGTCGAGGTCGTTCTCGTCCATCCACGCCTCGAGATCGATGCGGCGGGTGAGCTCGAGGCCGTGCACACCCTCTTCGAGCAGCGGGATGTCGGTCATCGAGGCATACGGGTGCGTGCGCACGTGCTCCGGGTATTCGGCGATGTCGTCGTCGAAGCCCGTGTAGCGGTCGGGCAGGGCACCGGCCGGGTGCGGGAAGATGTCGGCACCGTCGACCTCGGGCAGGGTGCCGAGGTGCGGATCGCCGTTGCCGCGGAGGAAGTCGTCCCACGCCCACGCGGAGAGGTCGACGATCTCCCGATCGAGGTACTCCGGTGAGACGAAGCCGCGGGTCCGGATCGTCGGCGCACCGGGACGGTCGCCTTCGTAGTTGCTCACGACGGGGAAGTCGGTCTCGACGACCTCGGCCCCGGCGGCCTCGAGGTCGCGGCGAGCGGCCTCCCACAGGTCGATGACCGAGGCCCGGGTCTCGACGCGCTGACCGGTGGGGCCGCCGATCCCGCCGTCGGGGTTGGTGCCGGCATCCTCATCGGCGTTGATGTACATCCGCGGCACGCCGAGGCGCTTGCCCGCGAGCACGTCCTGCGCGGCGGCGCGGTCGGCCGGCAGCAGGGCGGCGTACGAGTCGGGCCTGACCTCGGAGGCGGCGGGGATCTCGACCCACGGCTGCACGCGCCAGAAGTCGCCGCGGGTCTCGGCGTCGTCGGCGACGATGACATCGAGGACCTCGGCGAGGTCGGCCATCGACCGGGTGTGAGGGACGACGACGTCCATCGTCGGCACGAGCGGCCAGTTCCCGCGCACGGAGATGACACCGCGCGAGGGGGTGTAGGCGACGAGCGCGTTGTGCGAGGCGGGGGCGCGACCCGATGACCAGGTCTCCTCGCCGAGGCCGAACGCCGCGAAGCTCGCCGTCGTCGCCGTTCCCGAGCCGTTCGACGACCCCGAGGCGAACGCGCTGGTCAGCCACTCCTCGTTGTAGGGGCTCTCGGCGCGGCCGTAGAGCCCGCGCTGCATGCCGCCGTTGGCCATCGGCGGCATGTTCGTCAGGCCCAGGCAGATCGCCCCGCCCGCCCGCAGGCGTTCGATCGTGAACGCGTCCTTCTGGGCGATGAGATCGGCGAAGGCCGGCGACCCGGAGGCGACGGTGAGCCCGGCGACCATGTAGCTGTCCTTCGCCGTGTAGGGAATCCCGTCGAGCGGACCGAGCGTCTCACCCCGGGCGCGGCGCTCGTCGGCGGCGACCGCCTCGGCGCGGGCCTCGGGGTTGGCGACGATGACGGAGTTGAGCTTGGTCTCGGTGTCCGGTCCGTCGAACGCGGCGATGCGCTCGAGGTAGGCATCGACCAGGTCCGCCGAGGTGGTCTCCCCGGACTCGAGCGCCGCGCGCAGAGTCGCAATGGAGGCCTCGACCACGTCGAACTTCGTCATTCTCGCTGCTCCTTCGGTGGGTCAGTGCTGGGGGTGCCCCACCAGTATCGCCCAGACTCGCCGAGGCGGGGCTTCGATTTCCGTCGGAGGCGGCGCTGCGAGGACAAGCCCGATTGCCGGCTGACGGGGTCGCCGGGTGGTCGCGCACCGTAGGATCGGGACATGGCAGTGAGCGCGATCATCCTCAGCGGCGGCCGGTCGAGTCGGTTCGGCGGCGTCCACAAACCGGGCGTCGACCTCGGCGGACGAACAGTGATCTCCCGCATCCTCGCAGCGGTGCGCGCGCTCGATACCGACGCCCAGGTGTGGGTGGCCGGTCCGACCGCGGGGCTGAGCGATGCCGAGGCGGAGTCGGTGAACGCCGTGCGCGAGGATCCGGAATTCGCAGGGCCGCTCGCCGGAATCGCCGCAGCCGCGCGGCAGATGGGTGCGGCCGAGGGCACGACCCTCATCATCGCGGGAGACATGCCGCTGGTCACGGCGGCCCACCTCGGCGAGATCGTCTCCCTCAGTGAGGCCTCGGGCGGACCGGTGACCGGCACCGACGATCGCGGGAAGGCGCAGTTCCTCTGCGCGGCGTGGCCGCACTCCCTGCTGCGGCAGCGGCTCGCGCGGATCGGCGACCCCGAGAACAAGGCCGTCCGGCTGCTCTTCGACGACGGCGAACCGCGGGTCATCGACGTCGACCCCGAGGTCGTCGTCGACTTCGACACGGCAGACGAACTCGCTCGGATACGCAGTCAGATCGACCGCGGCTGAGTTGGGGACGGCTGAACGGCCGACGGTGCGCATTCGGTGCAGCGGCCAGAGCGTCGCCTGGGGTTCATGCCGTCGGCCTCCCGGCGACCCGGACGCCGCCGACCGGATCCGGAGTCACGATACTTGGTCCACGTATTCGCACCCGACTTGGCTCTTATGCCGAGTCCAAGAGGCATCCACGCTGGGCATATGAGCATGGAATTCTGGGTGACGTCAGTGATCGTCACCGCAACACCGGGAACCGGAGCCCTCTTCACCATCGCCGCAGCGCTCTCCCGTGGATCGCGCGCAGGAGTCATCGCCGCCTTCGGATGCGCGCTCGGCATCGTGCCGCACCTCGTGCTCGCGCTCACCGGTGCCGCGGCCGTGCTCGCGGCGAGCCCGGTGGCCTTTCAGGTCCTCAAATGGCTCGGCGTCGCCTACCTCGTCTACATCGCAGTGGGGATGTGGCGCGGCTCCGGGGTGCTCGCTTCTCCATCCGACAGCGACACGGCCGCGCCCGACAGCGACACAGCCGCACCCGGCAGCGGCGCAACCGCACTAGGCACCGGCCCCGCGGGACCGGTCCGCGCCCCGGCCTCACCGTCGCCGGGGCGGGTGATCCGCAGCGCCATCCTCGTCAATCTTCTCAACCCGAAGCTCACGCTCTTCTTCTTCGTATTCCTGCCCATCTTCGTCGACCCCACGCCCCCTGATGCACTGGGAGCCATGGCGGGTCTCGGGCTCATCTTCATGGCGCTGACGTTCGGGATCTTCGCCTTCTACGGCTTCGTCGCGGCATGGCTGCGTCGCTTCGTCATCGGGCGTCCCGCCGTGATGCGGGCCCTTGACATCGGATTCGCCCTGACCTTCGTCGGGCTCGCCGTCATGCTCGCGCTCGCTCAGCGATGAGACGACCCAGGGTTCTGAGCGACTCGCCGAGGCCGGCAGGCGAATGCGGACCGTAGCCGATGATCAGGCCGGGTGGTCCCGCGGCGACGCGCAGGCCCGACATCGCCTGGACCGCGATCCCCTCCTGCCGAGCGTGAGCGGCCACCGCCGCATCGTCGATGCCCTCGGGCAGGGTGACGACGAGGTGCAGTCCCGCGGCGATGCCCTCGATCGGACATCCGGGCAAGTGCTCCTCGATCGCAGCGACTGCGGCGTCCCGGCGCTCCCGGTGCCGGCGGCGCAGGCTGCGGAGCTGACGCTCGAGGGCACCGGAGGAGATGAGGTTGGCGAGGACGAGCTGGGGGAGCACCGGCGAGCCGAGGTCGGTCGCCCAGCGCCGGCGGACGAGGTCCTCGTGCAGGTGGGTCGGCGCGACCATCCAGCCGAGCCGGAGAGCGGGAGCGATGACCTTGGACAGACTGGAGACGTGGACGATGCGCTCGGCCGCTGCAGGGTGCAGCGCGCGCACCGGCGACCGGTCGTACCGATACTCGGAGTCGTAGTCGTCTTCGACGATCAGCCCGTCCGACTCCTCCGCCCAGGCGATGAGTTCCCGCCGCCGCCTCGGCGACAGGACGACCCCGGTGGGGAACTGGTGGGCGGGGGTGACGAGCACCGCCCGCGCACCGGTCCGGG
>NZ_BAAAMB010000007.1:183775-196384 GCF_039528855.1 Brevibacterium sanguinis
CCCTCGCCGTCGACGCGGATCGGGTGGAGGCGGTCGAGCCAGTAGTCGAGGATGCGGCGGTTGCCGTCGGCGCCGGGGTCCTCCAGGGCGCATTCGGTGAGCCCGCGGTCCCTGAGCACCTGGCAGAGCAAGCTGATCGCCCCGGTGACCCCGGAGGTGACGATGATGCGCTCGGCGCCCACGGTCATGCCGCGGCTGCGGGCCAGCCACGCGGCGAGTGCCTGCCGCAGGGCGGGCACGCCCTGCGGGTCCGCGTAGCCGAGGTCGTCGCTCGAGGCGGTGGCGAGCACTTCGCGTTCGGCCCGCAACCACGCCGCACGCGGGAACGCGCTGAGGTCGGGTGCGCCTTTGGAGATGTCGACGACTGCGGACCGGGTCTCGTCGACCGCACGCCTCCGGCCCCTCTCGTCGATGCGGGAACTCGGTGCGGCCGGAGGCGGACCCGGCCGACTGGCGACGACGGTGCCGGCGCCGCGGTTCGTCTCGAGGAGACCCTCCTCGGTCAGCCGTCGATAGGATTCGACGACGGTTCCCCGGGAGAACCCGAGCTCGGCAGCGAGCTCACGGGTGGCCGGCAGACGGGTCCCCGGCCGCAGAGTCGCCTCGGCGATCGCCTCCCGGAGCCGGTCCGTGAGCCATCCCGTCCGCCCGCGCTCCGGCGCCGAGGTGGGATCGAGGCTGAGGAAATCCGAACCGCCCATGACCGCATCATCGCAGACAGGTCCGGTGGGCGGCGATGGGATGGGCGTTTCCGCAGGTCGAAGACGGGGGATAACACCCCTGTGGCGTGATCGGCGCGACCCTATGCTCGAATCATGAGCATCCCCCGAGAGACTGCTGAACGCTGCGTCGAATATCCCCCGATGGGTGGAGGCGATTGGCAACTTTCGGGTGACGCGCACGTCCCCTCCCGAATGAAAGACTGCTTGACGGCGAGCCGGGCCACCGCCCTCCGCCGCGCACTTCCCGCCTGACGCTCGGCGCTGCCGCGCGCCCGAAAACCGTTACGACCCGGAGGAACCCGTGTCCCAGCTGACCAGGATGAGCCTGAAGAATCGCCTCATCATCGGACTGCTCACCCTCGTCATCGCCGTCTTCGGCGTCGTCGCGACGACCTCGCTCAACCAGGAGACGATGCCCTCGATCGACCTGCCCGGCACCACGGTGCAGGCCACGGTCCCCGGCGCCTCTCCCGAGGTCGTCGAGGAGACCGTGACGAAGCCGCTGGAGACGGCGCTCGAGGCCGTCGGCGACCTCGACTCCGTGCAGACGACGTCGTCGTCGGGAATGATGACCGCCTCGGTGACCTGGCCCTTCGGCAAGGACTCGGAGAAGATGACGGATTCCGTCCGCTCCGCCGTCGATGCGGCGAAGTCGAACCTCCCCGACGACGCCGAGGTCGAGGTCCTGTCCCAGCAGATCGACGATTTCCCCGTCGTGATGTTCGCCGTCTCCGGCGGTGGGGACGCGCAGGCCCTGGGGGATCGCCTCGAGACGGACCTCGTCCCCGAGCTTCAGGCCGCCGACGGCGTCGCCGGCGTCGAGGTCACCGGCCAGGCCGAGCAGCGGGTCGACATCACCTTCCGCCCGGACGACGTCAACGACAAGGGCGTCGTCACCGCCTCGGTGCCCGATGAGCTCACCGGCGCGAGCACCGTCGTGCCCGCCGGTCAGAGCGGGCAGGGCGACCGATCGCTCGCCGTCGAGGTCGGCACCCAGATGGACGCCGTCGACCAGATCGGCAACACCCCCATCCGCACGGCCGACGGCACAGTGCTGCTCAAGGACGTCGCCGATGTCACCCTCGACTCGGTCGAGAAGACCTCGCTCTCCCGCGCCGGCGGCAAGGATGCCGTCACCGTCGCCGTGACGAAGGGGCAGGACGACAACGTCGTCGAGGTCTCGAACCGGGTCGGCGAGGTCCTTGAGACCGTCGGGCCGAAGCTCGGACCCGACGTCGAATTCACGACGATCTTCGACCAGGCCCCCGAGATCGAGAAGTCGATCAAGGACCTCTCCGTCGAAGGCGGCCTCGGCCTCCTCTTCGCGATCCTCGTCATCCTCGCGTTCCTCGGATCGTTCCGGTCGACGATCGTCGCCGCGATCTCCATCCCGATGTCGCTGCTCATCGCGATGATCGGGCTCATGGTCGGCGACTACACGCTCAACATCCTCACCCTCGGCGCCCTGACGATCGCCGTGGGCCGCGTCGTCGATGACTCGATCGTCGTCATCGAGAACATCCGGCGGCGCCAGGGCACCAACGATCTGACGATCGCGGACATCGTCGCCTCCGTCAAACAGGTCGCCGGGGCCATCACCGCCTCGACCCTGACGACGGTCGCCGTGTTCCTGCCCATCGCCTTCGTCGACGGGATCGCCGGCCAGCTCTTCCGCCCGTTCTCCGTCACCGTCACCCTCGCGCTGCTCGCCTCCCTGCTCGTGGCCCTGACGATCGTGCCCGTCTTCAGCTACTGGGTGCTGCGCCGCAGCCCCAAACCGCTCTCGCCGAAGCGCCAGGCCGCTGCCGACGAGCGCTATGAGGCGTGGGTGCAGCGCCAGGACGAGAAGTCGGTCAAGCGCGCCGAGCGCCGGCAGGCGAAGATCGACAAGCGGAACGAGAAGCGCGCCGCCAAGGGCCGGGACCCGCTGCCGGCCGCCGTACCGGTGGCCACGGTTCGTCCTGTCCCCGGCGACGGGGAGGCCTCCGACCGGATCGACCGGCTCCAGCAGCGCGGTCTGCCGGCGATCCTCGCCGCTCTCCGTCACCCGGGTCGGACGATCGTCTTTTCCGTCGTCATCTTCCTCGTCACGATGGTCCTCGCCTCCTTCCTCAAGACGGACCTGCTCGGGTCGGCCGGGCAGAACTCCCTCGCCGTCACCCAGACCCTGCCCGCCGGCGCCTCCCTCGAAGCCAGCGACACCGCTGCGAAGCAGGTCGAGGACGTCCTCGCCGGTGACGGCGACGTCGAGGCGTACTCGACGACGATCAACGGGCCCGAGACCGGCGCCGAGAACACCTTCAACATCACGCTTGCCGAGGACTCCGATGCGCAGGCGGCGACCGACCGGATCCGCAGCCAGCTCGAGGGCCTCGGGGAGGACGCCGGGGACATCAACGTCCAGAGCGCCGGCGGCGGAGCGAACGAGGACGTCGAGATCAAGCTCTCCGGCTCCGACCTCGGTGCCCTCGGCGAGGCCGCGGACGCCGTGACCAAGCGGATGGCCGAGACGCCGGGTGTGTCGAACGCCCGCAACGACCTCGCCGCCGATCAGCCGATCATCTCAGTCGAGGTCGACCGGGAGAAGGCGGCGGACTTCGGCTTCAGCCAGGCCGAGGTCGGGCAGGCCGTGTCCGCAGCACTCCAGGGAGCGCAGGCCGGAACGCTCACCCTCGAGGGCAAGGAGCGCGACATCGTCATCGCGCCCACGCATCCCGATGCCTCACCGGATGAGATCCGCGCCCTCGAGCTGCCCGTCACCGAGGTGCAGACGAAGAACGCCCAGGAGGATGCGACCGACCGCGTCAAGGAGGAGACCGACCGGCGGGCCGATGAGGCCCAGCGCAAGGCCGAGGACGATTCGGCCGAGCAGCTCGAGTCCGCCCGGGAAGCCCGCGACAACGCCGCCGACGCCCTCGAAGAGGCCCGGCAGGCGCTGCGCGACGTGCAGAATCCACCGCCGCCGCAGAGCCCGGACGAGATGCGCCAGGATCAGATCGACCAGGCGCAAAAGGGCGTCGATCAGGCGGAGCAGGGTCTGCGCGATGCCAATCAGGCGATCGACGACATCATCGACGGCCAGGCCGAGGCCCGCGAGTCCCAGGCCGCCGACGAGCGCCTCGCCGACGAGCAGGAGGCGATCCCCGACATCAAGGGCGATCCCATCACCGTCGACGACATCGCCGAGGTGACGGAGACGACGACGCCGGCGACGATCGCCCGCGAGGACGGCGACCGCCAGGTCACGGTGTTCGCCACGCCCGCCGAAGGTCAGCTCAACGCCGTCACCGCCGCAGCCGGGCAGGTGTCGACGACGATGGACCTGCCCGCCGGAGTGAGCTTCGACGTCGGCGGTGCCAGCCAGGAGCAGGCGGAGTCGTTCAGTCAGCTCGGCTTCGCGATGCTCGTGGCGATCGCACTCGTCTTCCTCGTCATGATCGCGACGTTCCGCAGCTTCATCCAGCCGCTCATCCTCCTCGTGTCGATCCCGTTCGCCGCGACCGGTGCCGTGCTCCTCCTGCTGCTCACGGGCACGCCGCTGGGCATCCCCTCGCTCATCGGCCTGCTCATGCTCATCGGCATCGTCGTGACCAATGCGATCGTGCTCATCGACCTCATCAACAAGCTGCGTGAGCACGGCATGGGGCTCGAGGATGCGATCGTCCACGGCACCCGTCTGCGCCTGCGCCCGATCCTCATGACCGCGGCGGCCACGGTGTTCGCGCTCGTGCCGATGTCACTGGGGCTGACCGGCGGGGGAGTGTTCATCTCCCAGCCGCTGGCGATCGTCGTCATCGGCGGGCTCACCTCGTCGACGGTCCTCACGCTCATCCTCGTCCCCGCCCTCTACCTCCTCGTCGAGAGGCGCAAGGAGCGCCGGGCGGCGCGCAGGGCGGAGAAGGACGAGGCGAAGCGCGCTGCCGATCGGCAGCGGATCGAAGAGGAGACCGCCGAGGTGACCGGGCGTCACGCGGTCGAGTGACCTCCCGTGCGCGGCTCCGGTGCTCGGGTGCCGAGGCGGGGCCCGTGTTGGATGTGCTGTGCGGGATGTCCTCGGGGCGAGCCGGTGCTCAGGTGCCGGAGCCGCGGGGGTCCGCGAGGGCCGGCAGTGCGGCGGCCGCGGTGAGGATGTGCTCCTCGGTCAGCTGCGCCGCGCGCTCGGCGTCGTGGGCGACGATCGCCGCCATGATCGCGTGGTGCTGCTCCTGGAGTGAGTCCATGAGCGCGGCCGGGTCGTCGACCGCCTGGAAGGCCGCGAGGATCGGTCGCCGCAGCGAGCTGCGGATCGCGCCGGTGAGGTCGGAGAAGAGCTGATTGCCGGTGGCCTGGGCGATCGCGACGTGGAAGGCGGTGTCGGCGTCGTTGAACACCTCGAGGCTGACTCCCGGGGTGTCCATGATCGCGAGCGGTGCGTTCATCCGGGCCAGCGCATCGTCGTCGGCGCCCGCCGAGGCGAGCGCGGCGCTCGAGCGCTCGAGCTGGATCCGGGTCTCGATGACCTCGTCGACGCTGAAGTTCGTCAGCGCGACGTGGAGGCGGAGGAACCGGGTGAGGGCCTCCCTCGGCAGCGAGGCGATGAACGTGCCCGCCCCGCGCCCGGATCCTCCGCTCGAGCGCACGACGCCGAGGCTCTCGAGCACGCGCAGGGCCTCGCGGACGCTCGCCCGGCTCACTCCGAGCTGGGAGGCGAGCTCGCGTTCGGCTGGAAGCGGGTCCCCGACGGAGAGGGACCCGGCCATGATCTGTTCCTCGATCGCGTCGATGACGAGCTCATGCGTGCTCGGGCGCACGACCGGCCTCCACGCCGGTGACGGACCCGCGGCGCTGTCCGGCGTCGGCTCGGGCGCTGGCTCGGGGGTCCGGTCGGAGGCCGGTCCGGCCGCGCGGTCGTCGGACGCACGGCGCACATCGTTCATGCTCTCGTTCGCTTCGCTCACTCCTCGTCCCTTCCCTTCGTCGGCCACCGCCTCGGCGCCGGGACGCTCTTGACGCGTTCCCGACCACGGTCCTATGCTCAGATTAATGGTCTGACCTCATAAATGTCATACGCATTCGACGACGCGAAGGAGCCCACCCATGAAGCGGCAGATCCCCAAGCCCGCGGAGATCTTCGAACTGATGAAGTTCAAGAAGTTCGAACTCGACGGTCGGAAGCGTCGGCTCGATGCGGCGCTGACGATCGAGGATCTGCGCAAGATCGCGAAACGGCGCACCCCTGCCGCCGCGTTCGACTACACCGACGGGGCCGCCGAGGGCGAGATCTCGATGCAGCGCTCGATGCAGGCCTTCGAGGACATCGAGTTCCATCCCGCGATCCTCAACGACGTCTCCCACGTCGACACGACGACCCAGATCCTCGGCGGCAGCTCGGCGATGCCGTTCGGGATCGCTCCCACCGGATTCACGCGGCTCATGCAGACCGAGGGGGAGATCGCGGGAGCCTCGGCCGCCGGCGCCGCGGGCATCCCGTTCACGCTCTCGACGCTCGGCACGACCTCGATCGAGAACGTCAGGGCCGCCAACCCGTACGGCCGCAACTGGTTCCAGCTCTACGTCATGCGCGAGCGCGAGATCTCCTACGGCCTCGTCGAACGCGCCGCTGCGGCCGGCTTCGACACCCTCTTCTTCACCGTCGACACCCCCGTCGGCGGTGCCCGTCTGCGCGACAGCCGCAACGGGTTCTCGATCCCGCCGCAGCTGACCCCGCAGGTCGTCCTCAACGCGATTCCCCGCCCCTGGTGGTGGTGGGACTTCCTGACGACGGAGAAGCTCGAATTCGCGTCCCTGTCGGAGACCGGGGGCACCGTCGGCGAGCTCATCAACTCCGCGATGGACCCGACGATCGACTTCGACGACCTTGCCACGATCCGTGAGATGTGGCCGGGCCGGTTCGCCGTCAAGGGCGTCCAGACGCTCGCCGATGCGAAGAAGCTCGCCGACCTCGGCGTCGACGCGATCGTCCTGTCCAACCACGGGGGCCGGCAGCTCGACCGCGCACCGGTGCCCTTCGAACTCCTCCCCGAGGTCGTGCGCGAGGTCGGCGACGACATCGAGATCATGCTCGACACGGGCATCCGCAACGGCGCCGACATCGTCGCCTCGCTCGCCCTCGGCGCGGACTTCACGCTCATCGGCCGCGCGTACCTCTACGGGCTCATGGCCGGTGGCCGGCAGGGCGTCGACCGCACGATCGCGATCCTCCGCGAGCAGATCGAGCGGACGATGAAGCTCCTCCAGGTCTCGACGATCGCCGAACTCGAACCGCGCCACGTCACGCAGCTCAAGCGCTTCAGCCGCGACGACCGGCAGGCCATCGACGAGGTCGAGCGCGAACTCGGCTGACTGCGGGGTCGCGACCGGCCTCAGCGAGGTGGATCCAGCTCGAACTTCGCGGAATCATCGAGCTGGATCCACCGCGGGAGCGCTCAGTGCCATCCGGAACGACCGCGGGGTCGCGGCTCAGCCCGTCTGGTAGAGGTGCTCCGGCCGGCCGGTGCTGCCGTACTGCAGGGTGACGGTGACCGCCCGGGATTCGGCGAGCTTCGCGAGATGCCGCTGCGCGGTCGCGCGGGACGCGCCGACCGCCTCGGCGATCTCCATGGCCGTCATCGGCCGCTTCGTCGCC
Organism: Brevibacterium sanguinis; assembly: GCF_039528855.1. NCBI lineage: Bacteria > Bacillati > Actinomycetota > Actinomycetes > Micrococcales > Brevibacteriaceae > Brevibacterium > Brevibacterium sanguinis. The sequence goes on from NZ_BAAAMB010000007.1 coordinate 191,123, forward strand.
TCGAGGGCGTCGAGGATCCGCCCTGTCGTCGACGACTTCGTGCCCGGTGACGACGTCGACCCCGGCGCCGAGGTGTCGTGGAGGCTGCGGAGCAGCCGGTCGAGGTCGGACTGCGCGACCTTCTCCCGCTCCCAGAACCGCTGGTAGCGGGCGTAGCGGCGGAGGAAGCCGTGGAGATGATCGGCGGCGAACGGCTTGACGATGTAGGTCAGGGCACCCGCGCGCAGAGCCGCGCGGACGATCTGCGGGTCGGCGACGGCGGAGAGCACGGCCGCGTCGACGTCGGTCTCGCGGATGAGGTCGACGCCGGTGCCCTCGGGCAGGACGTAGTCGACGAGGAGCAGGCCGACCTCCTCCTCGGCGAGGACCTTGCGCGCCGTGCGCAGATCCTGGACCGGGTCGAGCGCGCGGAAGCCCGCGACGTCGTTGACGTACTGGCAGTGGATCTTCCCCACGTAGAAGTCGTCGTCGAGCACGAGAACATTGACCATCAGCTCACTCCTTGCACATCGTCTGCGTCGCCGACGAGGACGTCGGGCAGGATGACGCCGAAGCTCGCGCCGCCCATCACCGGATCGTGGCCGTCGACGAGCCACACCCGCCCTCCATGTCGTTTCGCCACCCGGCGGCACAGCGCCAGGCCGAGGCCGTGCCCGTGCGCGGCCTCGACGCCGTCACCGCCGGCGGCCTGCTGGGATTCGCGGTCACCGCTGACGCCCTCGTCGAAGATGCGCTCGGCGTCGGCTGCGTCTATGCCGATCCCGGTGTCGGTGACGAGACCGTGCAGCTCCCCGTCGGCGCTGAGCAGCTGGACCTCGACGACCTGGTCGCCGTTGCCGGACGGCAGCTTCGCCGTCGCCGGGTCCCTGCCCTCGAAGGGTCCCCGCGCCGAGGCGGTTCCCGGCTCCGTCGTGTCGTCGGCTGGGTCGGCGGTTGGGGCGGCGGCTCCGCTGGCTGGGTCGGCGTCGGCCGCGGCGTCGCGCACCGGGTCGGCGGACCGGCTGCGCACGACCGCGCGCACCGCATTGTCGATGAGGTTGCCGAGGACGAGGGTGACGTCCTCGGGGTCGGTGACCTGCCCGACGACGAGGGAGTCAGGGGCCACGCGCACACTCACCCCCGCCTCGGCGGCGGTGGTGCCCTTCGCCTCGAGCACGGCGCGCAGGTACGGGTCGGTGATCGTCTCGATCCCCTCGACCGGGGTGGTCAGGGGGCCGGTGCCGAGGATCGACTCGAGGTAGCTGCGGGCCTCGTCGGTGGCGCCGGTGTCGACGAGGCCGAGGACGGTGTGGAGCCGGTTGGCGAACTCGTGGCGCTGGGCGCGCAGCGCCTCGGCCATCGCGGTGACCGATTCGAGCTGCCGGGCCATCGTCAGCATCGTCGTCTCATCGCGGAGGGTGACGACACCGCCGACCTCGACGCCGTCGCGGCGCACGCGCACGGCGGTGGCCAGCAGGATCTTGTCCCCGACGCTGACCCGCCGGCGCAGCGCTCCGCGTTCGGGGGCCTCGGCCATCATCGTCCGGATCGCCTGGGGGACGTCGTCGATCGTGCGGCGGCGCTCGTCGTCGATGGCGGCGTCGCCGGCGAGGAGGTCACGGGCCGCGGCATTGCTCAGGGTGAGCTCATTGTCGGAGTCGAAGCCGAGCACACCGTCATCGAGGCCGCGCAGGACCGCGCCCTGGTCGCGGGCCATCTCGGCGAGCTCCTCGGGTCCGACGCCGAGGGTCTCCCGGCGCAGGCGGCGTCCGAGGGCGAAGGAGGCGAAGATGCCGATGCCCAGCGCCAGCACGGTGACCGAGCCGAGGGCGATGAACTCCCGGCGCAGGTCGGCGTTGAGGACGGAAGTGTGGATGCCCACCGACACCTCGCCGACGACGGTGCCGTCCTCGGTGCTCGAGTAGATCGGGACCTTCGCCCGCACCGTGCTGCCGAGCGTGCCCGCCTCCTGCGTGACCTCTTCGCGTCCGGCCAGCGCCTCCTTGGGCGAGGTCGAGACGCGCTGGCCGATGAGATCCTGGTTGGGGTGGGTCAGGCGCAGGCCGTGGTCGTCGGTGATGACGACGAATTCGATGCCCGACCGGGTGCGGACGTCGCGGGCGATCGCGCCGAGCGGGTCCGTGATCTCCGCCGACGCCGGTTCCTCCGTCGCCGAGGCGCGGGTCGCGCCCTCCCGGACTGCCGTCGCCGAGGCCAGCGTGCGGGCGGTGGCGAGTGCCTCGGTCTCGCTGACATCGGTCACCGCTTGGGCGGCCATCCAGGAGAACACACCGGTGACCAGCGCGAGGGTCGCGATGATGACCGCGAGCTGGCTGAGCAGGACACGGCGCGAGAAGGCTCGGGAGGAGCGTGGCACTCCTCCACAGTAGCCAGTGCTGAGCAGAATGCGCAAAAGGGACAGAACGGGCAGAACGCGATCAGTGCACTTAAACGCGCGCGGTCCGGCCGGTCGGCCCTAGCGTGTATCGCGCCTCACAAAATCCACAGGCGGTTCACAAACGTCTTCGAAGGAGAAGTCCGTGCTCGTCATCCTCGGCTTCGCCATGATCATCGTCTTCATGACGCTGATCATGACCAAACGCCTCTCGCCGATCCTGGCGCTCATCATCGTCCCGACCATCTTCGGTCTCTTCGCCGGCGCCGGTCTGGGAATCGGCGAGATGGTCATGGAAGCGATCGCATCGATGTCGTCGACGGCGGCGCTGCTGCTGTTCGCCATCATCTACTTCGGCATCATGATCGATGTCGGGCTCTTCGACAAGCTCGTCGAGTTCATCCTCAAGATCGCCGGCAATGACCCGGTCAAGGTCGTCCTCGGCACGGCGCTGCTCACCGGTGCCGTCTCCCTCGACGGTGACGGGTCGACGACGTTCATCGTCGTCACCGCCGCGATGCTGCCGATCTACCAGCGGCTCGAGATGTCGCCGGTCGTCCTCACCTGTGTGGCCGGTCTCATCAACGGCACGCTCAACATCGTGCCGTGGGGCGGACCGACGGCGCGTGCCGCCTCGGCGCTGCAGATCGACGCCAACGAGATCTTCACCCCGATGGTGCCCTCGCTCCTCGTGGGTCTTCTCGTCTGCTTCGTCTTCGCCTACTTCCTCGGACTCTCCGAGCGTCGCCGCCTCGCGAAGAACGGCGTCACCTGGGTGACCGGACTCGGCACCGGTCGTCCCGCGTCGCGGAAGTCCGAGCTCGTCGGCGCCGCGGCCCGCGCCGCCGCGGGCTCCGGTTCGGCCGGCACCGGTTCGGCCGGCACCGGCTCGGGAAGCGCCGGGACGACCGGCGCGAGCACCTCGGTCGGCGGACCCGACGACGGTGCCGATGCGACCGATGCGGCCGCCTCGGCGAAGGGGAACTCCTCCCTCGCCAACACCGCACTCGATCCCAACCGTGCGACCCTGCGCCCGCATCTCTTCTGGTTCAATCTCGCGCTCACGGTGGCCGTCATGGTCACCCTCGTCCTCGACATCCTGCCGCTGCCGTACCTGTTCATGATCGCCATGGTCATCGCGCTCATGGTCAACTTCCCGAAGATCAAGGACCAGCAGGAGGAGCTCGCCTCGCACGCCTCGGCGATCATCGCCGTCGTCGCGATGGTCATGGCCGCCGGTGTGCTCACCGGAATCATGAGCGGCACCGGCATGGTCGATGCGATGGCCGCGTGGCTCGTCGACGTCATCCCGGAGGCGATGGGACCGTACATGGCCGTCATCACCGGTCTCCTGTCGATCCCGGCGACGTTCTTCATGAGCAATGACGCGTTCTACTTCGGCATCCTGCCCGTCCTCACCGAGACCGCGGCGCACTACGGGATCTCGGCCGCGGACATGGCTCGTGCCTCGATCACCGGTCAGCCGGTGCACATGCAGTCGCCGCTCGTGCCCGCGATCCTCCTGCTCGTCTCGCTCGCCGGCGTCGACCTCGGCGACCATCATAAGAAGGTGCTGTGGAGGGCGCTCGTCGTCTCGCTCGTCATGCTCGCCGTCGGCGTGCTCATCGGCGTCATCGCGATCGGATAGGGGACCGCTGCTCATGACCGACTTCTACTCGACTCCGACCGGGCACCGGCCCGTGCCGTCGCTGCGCATCGCCGGCTCGGCAGACATCGACGACATCGCCAGGACCGTCGTCGTCGCCTACCGCAACGATGCCCCCGCGGCCGTGCTCACGCAGGCGATCGCCGCGGCGCGACGGGAGGAGGCGGCCCTGCGGATCGTCGTCTTCTCCACCGACAGTCCCGCCGGTCCGATGGACAACGATCCCGCGGAGACGGAGGAGCTGGCCGGGATCCTCGCCGAGGCGGCCGTGCCCTTCGAGATCCAGCGCGCGGACTCCGACGTCGCCTCCCAGATCCTCGACCTCGCCGAGGAGTGGGCGGCCGAGCTCATCGTCCTCTCCACCCGGCGGCGGTCGACGATGATGAAGCTGCTGCTCGGGTCGAGCATCCAGCGCGTCATCCTCGAGGCCGACTGCCCGGTGCTCGTCGTCAAGTAGGGATGTCGCTGGCCGGTGGGCTGAGGACGGGTCGGTCGGGTCGGTCGGGACGGCCGGTTTGGCTGCGCGGGGTCAGAACTCTCTGGCCGGCTGTCGGACCCGGTTCACTGACCCGTCTCGGTTCTCTGTCCCGCTCCACTCCATCGCGCTCGTCAGCGAGAGGCCGCTCGGCCCACGCGGGCGGGCGCGATGTGCTTCTGCGCCACATCCGAGGTGATTCTGCGCCACCTCGATGGCGATTTCGGAGCCGATTTCGCCATGGACCTTCCGCAGATCACGCCCCCCGGCCCAGTGCTGGCGGGCCCGAATGCGCCGCAGCCGCCTCAGGCGTATAGGCGAGGTTCGGATCATGGAAGATTCCCGCCACGATGCCCGGCAGTCCTTGCCAGCGCCGCAGGGCCCTGACACACATCGAATCGAACTGATCGGGTCCGGTGATCTGGGACCTGCCGACTCGGTCGATGGCATAGGTTGCAGAGGCCACTGGCTTTCTCGGTGCCTTGGCCGTAACCAGTACAGAGTCGCGGTTTTCTTCATTTGGAATATTGAAAACCATGACGTCGCGGCAGAGCCAAGTCATGGCGTCACCGATTCCACCGGCGCCCGATGAGGTTATGCTCCGGCCTGGCGAACACGGCAAATACCCAACAGGACCATGCCTCTTCTTATGGCCGGGAGCACATCTTGGCAAGGGCCATCAACCTGTCAAGCCCCGGGTTTCGTAGAGGCTCTTTTTCTTGGTTTCCTAAGCAGCCACGGGTTCTG
>NZ_BAAAMB010000008.1:0-32566 GCF_039528855.1 Brevibacterium sanguinis
GCCGACGCCGAGGCGGCGGCATTCGTGTTCGCGTCGGGGTCGGCCTCATCCTGCGCACTCGTCCTCACCGAGGACGAGGCGAGATTGACGTCGACGGCATCGACGCCGGGCAGAACCTCGAGGCTCACGGCGCTGACGGTGAACAGGTCCGTCGGCGCGGCCGCCGCAGCGAACGCCCGAGTCGCGTCCTGCCGCTGCGGCACGGGAGTCTCGACCTGCTCGTTGATCGTGACGCCGATGACCTGGTTGAGCGCCTCGAAGACGGGATCGAGGGTCGTGAGCAGCGGATCGACGATCCCCTGCACCGAGTTCGACACCTCGTCGGCGGTCGCGGTGATGATGTTCCCGATGATCGGCTCGGTGATCCCGAGGACGGCGTCGATGACCGGCGTCGTGATGACGTTGAGGATCGCTCCGGCGTCGATCGTCGTGCCGAGCACGGAGATCCGCAGATCGGTGGTGACAGTCGGACGCGTGGTATCCGTGCCCGCCAACTGGCCGAGCGTCGCATCGACGGTCACCCCACCGGTGATCGTCTGCCCGAGCAGCGAGATGGTGGCCGGCAGCTCGATGATGAGATGGACGTTGTCGAGAGCCTCGGTGAGGGTGTCGTTGACGCGTCCGGTGAGTGCGCCGAGCGCATCGGCCACGGCATCGGTGATCGTCGTGATCGTCGCCGAGGTGAGCACCTCGGTGTTCGGTGCCAGACCATTGAGATCCTCGCCGTTGCCGCCTTCGACGATCTTCGCGAGATCGACCACGATGTCTCCGCCGCCGATGTCGATCGAGACGATGCCCGACCTGTCCTCGAGCTTCTCCCGGATGACGTTCTCGACGACGCTGTTGAGGGCGTCGCGGGTCTCGACGCTGACCTCCGCACCCGCTCCGCCGACACTGACCCGGCCGAGCAGCACATTCGCATCGATGCCGATCGTCGCGAGTTCGGACACGAGTCCTTCGTCGCCGATGGCGTCATCGAGCACCTGCCCTGTCTTGTCGACCGCGACCTGGAGGGAGTCGGAGAGCCGGCTGACCGCAGGACTCGAGATCGTGAGCTTCCCGTCGGCGACGACGTAATCGGAGGTCACCGAATCCGCATCCGCCTCGGCCCGCGAGGCCAGCGCCCCGAGCTCGAGACTGAGTTCGTCGACGACCTCGTCGGTGACGTCGCTGAGGCCGAGCTGTTCGAGCAGCGGTGTGAGGCTGACCGTGGCGTTGCCGTAGGCGCCGGGATTGTCGGGATCGACGTTGATCGCTCCGTCCTGTCCCACAGCGCCGGCACTCGCGACGGCGCTGTCGAAGGACGGTGCGTGACCGAAGGCGTTGAGCGCCCCGACCTCGCCGAGGTGGAGGAGGCCGTTTCCGTCCTCGCCGCTGATGAGCGGGAGGGAGACGTTGGGCAGCTGAATGCTCAGGGCCTGGAGGGCCGCCACGTCGAGGGGAGTGTGGTCGGCCTCAGGGCTCGACGGATAGGTGCTGCGCGCCGAGGAGACGTCGAGGAGATCCGCAGTGATGAGGTCCGTGTCGATGACCTGCCCGTGTGCCTCGGCGAGTTCATCGGGATCGATCGGCACCGCCGTGCCCGGGGACGTGACGAGAACGGTCAGCCCGACGGCTGTCGCCGCGGCGACGACGCCGATCGCGGCACGGTATCGGGAACGCACCCGGTTGCGGAATGTCTTCATAGCCCCCACTTCGGCAGTGATCATCTCTGATGCTGATGCTGAACAGACCCTGAGTGCTCGAAGGCAATCGGCTGGCAGTTCATCACCGAGATTACGGAAACACTAAAGCGTCATCATCACGTCATAAATAACGTTATGACTCCGTTATAAATACTTGTCGGTAGATATTGCAGGCGCTCTACGGCTGTGATCCGATGATTGATCGAGCGCTCATTGCAGAATGGTTTACTCCGTAAAGAAGTCGCCTTGCACCGGAGGGGAGCCCGATCAGCCCATCGTTTCCCCTGGTCAGATGGTCATATGAGCGCAGGGGTGGATGCCGGCCGCGCAGCGGAGGTATACGAATCGTCGATTTCACATACTCTCGTGAATGACCCGATGGCATCGCACTCACAGCGAACTTCAGGTGTTATTCAATGAGACTGCGGGAATATGACAGTCACGGAGGCTTCGCGTTACCGGAAACGGTCAACTAGAGTCCGCAACAGGCCATTGGACGAGACGGCCTCTCACACGACGGGACCACCGACAGCCGGTCCCCACGGCGAAGGAGCGAAAGATGAGCGAGGTCAGGCGCGTCGCCGTCATCGGGGCCGGCATCATCGGAGCGGCGGTCGCCCGCGAGCTCCTCCTGCGAGATGAGTCCGCCGACGTCACCCTCTATGAGAAGGAGGACGGGCCCGCAGCGCACCAGACCGGGCACAACTCCGGTGTCGTCCATGCCGGTCTCTACTACGAGCCGGGAAGCCTCAAAGCGCGTCTGTGCCGCCGTGGCGTCGAGCTCATCCGCGAGTTCGCCGCCGCGCACGGGGTCGCCGTCGACGAGTGCGGAAAGGTTGTCGTCGCCACCGACGACGTCGAGGTCGGTCGGTTGCGCGCCATCCACGAACGGGCCATCGCCAACGGGGTCCCCGACGTCGCGATGCTCGATCGCGATGGTCTGGCCGAGGTCGAACCGCAGGCCGTCGGTGTGGCCGCGCTCCATTCCCCGCACACGGCGATCATCGACTATCCGGGCCTCACCGACGCGCTCGTCGTCGACTTCCGTCGTCGCGGCGGTCGCGTGCGGTTCTCGACCCCGGTGTCCCGCGTCGAACGCCGAGGCGGACCGGCCGGAGAGCGCGCGATCGTCCGCTCGGACAAGGATGCGCTCGAATTCGACACCGTCATCGCGTGTGCCGGGCTCCAGTCCGATCGCCTCGCCGCCCGCTCGGGGGAGAGCGCACAGCCGTCAGTGGTGCCGTTCTTCGGGCAGTATTTCATCCTCGATCCCGCGTTCGACGCGGTCGTCAACGGGCTCATCTACCCCGTGCCCGATCCGAAGTACCCCTTCCTCGGCGTTCACGTCACGCGCCGCATCGACGGCGGGGTGATGATCGGGCCCAACGCGTTCCTCTCCTTCTCCCGGGAGGGATACTCAGGGCTCGGCCTCAACGTGCGCGATGCGCTGTCGATCGCCGCCGATGCCGGATTCTGGAGATTCGCCGCGGGCAATCTGCCCACCGCGGTCCGGGAGATCGGCGGGGTGCTCTCGACCGAGCGCTTCGTCGCCGAGGCGGCCCGCTACGTGCCGCAGCTGGCCGGGGCGACCGGGCGCCGCGCCACTCGCGGCATCCGCGCCCAGGCGATGAACCGGGACGGCTCGCTCGTCGACGACTTCGTCATCGATCGCGCCGGACCGGCGATGTTCGTCCGCAATGCTCCCTCGCCCGGTGCCACCTCGGCGCTGGCCATCGCCGAGCACCTCGTCGACCGAGCCGTTGTCGACTCCTGAGTAACGCGTATCCTTCCTGGTCAGAGGCGCACTTCGTGTCCCGGCGGTGCCCTCGACTAAGCTTGATCCGGCATCGCCGCGAGATCGAGACCGCGGTGAGGGACGAATGAGGGAGTTTCATGGCTGTACTGGTCACCGGAGGAGCAGGTTACATCGGTTCGCACGTGGTGCGCCTGCTCACCGAACGCGGTGACGACGTCCTCGTCGTCGATGACTTCTCGACGGGAATCGCCGATCGCGTCACCGGACTGCCCGTCCTCGACCTCGACCTCGCCGCCCCCGACGCCGAGGACCGTCTCGTCGCCGCCATCGAGGAGCACGGGATCGACTCGATCATCCACTTCGCGGCGAAGAAGCAGGTCGGCGAATCCGTCGAGCAGCCGGTCCACTACTACCGCCAGAACATCGGCGGCCTGACGAACATCCTCGCCGCCGTCGAGCGCACCGGCATCGCCTCCCTCGTCTTCTCCTCCTCCGCTGCCACCTACGGCATGCCCGACGTCGACCTCGTCGCTGAGGACCTCGAGTGCCGGCCGATCAACCCCTACGGGGAGACGAAGCTCATCGGCGAATGGATGATCGACAACGCCATCACCGCGGCGCGGATGCGCGGAGTCCCGTTCAACGCCGTCAAGCTGCGCTACTTCAACGTCGCCGGCGCCGGCTGGCCCGAACTCGCCGACACCGCGGTGATGAACCTCATCCCGATCGTCCTCGGCCGGGTCGCCGCCGGCAAGGCCCCGATCGTCTTCGGCGACGACTATGACACCCCCGACGGCACGTGCATCCGCGACTACGTCCACGTCAAGGACCTCGCCGAGGCCCACATCGCCGCGCTCGACTACATGAAGTCCGGGGACACCTCGGAGACCGTGTTCAACGTCGGCACCGGCACCGGAGCCTCGGTCAAGGAGGTCATCGACACCATCGCCGAGGTGACCGGCCGTGACATCGTCCCGGAGATGGGCGAGCGGCGGGCAGGGGATCCTCCCGCCCTCGTCGCCGACGTCTCCCGGATCTCGGCCCAGCTGAGCTGGAAGGCCGAGTACGGACTCGACGAGATCGTCCGCAGCGCCGTCGCCGCCGCAGGGATGCTGCCCGCGGCCAAGTAATCCGCACCGTGCTCCCGGCGCCGGGTCCCCGGCGCCGGTTCTCGGTGCCGTCCTGACCTGATCAAGGAGACCCCTGACGTGGATCCCACACCCTTCAGCCCGTACGCCCTGCTCATCGACTCGGGCCTCATCGGCGCGCTGCTCGTCGTCGGCACCATCCTGCGCGCCCGGATCCGCGTCCTGCAGACGATGATGGTCCCGGCCGGAGTGATCGCCGGATTCCTCGGACTGCTCATGGGCCCCAACGGCCTGGGCTGGCTGCCGTTCTCCGACCAGCTGGGCACGTACTCCTCGCTGCTCATCGTCGTCGTCTTCGCGTGCCTGTCGCTGACGAGCGACTTCAACATCTTCAAGATCGGCCGGTCCGTCGCCGGATTCGCCAGCTACGGCGTCCTCATCTATGCGACCCAGACGGCGCTCGGCATGGGGCTCGTCCTCGTCCTCCTCGGACCTCTCCTCGGCGCTCCCGACTCCGTCGGACTCCTCCTCTTCGCCGGGTGGGCCGGCGGGTTCGGCTCGGCCGCCGCGATCGGCACGGTCTTCACCGAGGCGGGTGACCCGGCGGTGCAGTCGCTGGCCTTCACCGCCGCGACCGTCGGCATGCTCACCGGCATCATCGGCGGCATCATCCAGGCGAAGATCGGTGCGGCGAAGGGCCATGCCAAGGAGTTCGTGGGACTGAGCGAGGTCCCCGCCGAACTGCGCACCGGGGTGCTCGACCACGAGCAGGAGAAGCCGCCCATCGGCACGCACATGTTCTCCGGCAGCGCGATCGAATCCCTGACCTTCCAGGCCGGAATCGTCGCCACCGTCTCCGCGGCCGCGTACGGAGTCAACCTCATCCTCGGCGAGCTCATGCCGTCGGTGACGTTCCCGCTCTTCTCGATCGCGTTCATCGTCGGCCTCATCCTCCGCAGCATCCTCGCGGGCACGAAGACGACGAAGTTCATCGACAAGGAGACGCAGAACTCGATCTCCGGGCTTGCCACCGACGTCCTCATCGTCTGCGGCATCGCCTCGGTCGTCCCGTCCTTCGTCGCCGACCAGTGGCTGTCGCTGCTCATCCTCTTCATCGTCGGACTCGCCCTCTGCCTCTTCCTCGGCCTCTGGGTCGCCCCGCGGGTGATGAGCGACGGCTGGTTCGAACGCCAGCTCTTCACGTGGGGCTGGGCGACCGGCGCCGTGGCCACGGGCATCGCCCTGCTGCGCATCGTCGATCCGAAGCTCAACTCGCGCACGCTCGAGGACTTCTCGCTCGCGTACCTCCCGGTCATCCCCGTCGAGGTCGCCGCCGTGACCTTCGCGCCGCTGCTCGTCCTCGGCGGGGCCGCGTGGGCGGTCGTCGGGATCTGGGGTGCGATCGCCGTCGGCGCGCTCGCGGTGGCGCTCTACATCATGGCCGCCAACCGCCGCGAGCTCGTGCCCGTCGGCTGACCGCACCCGCGTTCACCGCTGCGAGGCACTGCCGGATGAACCCATCCCGGCAGTGCCTCGCGGCATCTGGCTGCGACGGCATAGGCTCGGACACGGGACGAGGAAGTCCCAAGGGGAGGAGCACCAGTGAGTGAGCACATCGTCATCGGCGCCGGGCTCGCCGGTGCCGCCGCGGCGTGGGCGCTGACTGCCCGCGGAGAGCACGTCACCGTCGTCGACCGGCTCACGCCGGCGAATGCGCGCGGCAGCTCGCACGGGTCCGCGCGGATCTTCCGCTATGCCTACCCCGAGCGCCTCTACGCCGAGCTCGTCGTCCGCGCCCGTGACCTGTGGACGGTCGTCGAGGAGTCCGCGGGCACCGAGCTCATCACGCCCACCGGGGCCCTCGACCACGGCGAGGCCAGGCACACCGCCCAGCTGACCGCTTTCTTCGAGGAGCTCGGGATCGACCACGAGGTCCTCGACGCCGAGGCCGCCCGGGCCCGGTGGCCGCAGTTCGCCTTCGAGACCGAGGTGCTCTGGCATCCCGACGCCGGGGTCATCGACGCCGAGCGGTCGGTGCGGACATTGCTCGACCTCGCCGTCGCCACCGGCCGTGCCCGGATCCTCGAGGGCTGGACCGCGGCCGCAGTGGACCGGCGGTCGACGGGGAGCCTGCGGGTCACCTCGGCGAAAGGGGAGACCATCGCCGCGGACTCCGTCATCGTCGCGGCGGGCGGGTGGCTCCCGGCGCTGCTGGGGAACCTCGACCTGCCGGCCGGATTCCTCTCCTCTCTGCCGACGTTCGAGGTGCGCGAGGAACAGGCGTTCCACCTGCCCTACCGCGACACCACCGCCGACGACCGCCCGGCACAGGCGTGGCCGACGTTCATCCACAAGAGTGCGGAGATCTTCACCTACGGGCTGCCCGGCGGACGCGACGCCGGATTCGCCGGGCAGAAGCTCGCACAGTTCAACGGCGGACGCGTCATCGGCTCCGCCCTCGACCAGGACGGGCAGATCACCGAGGCGATGCGGCAGCGGATGATCGCCTACGCACGGGCGCATCTTCCGGGACTCGTGCCGGAGCCCTTTGCCGAGACGACCTGTCTGTTCACGAATACCCCGAGCGAGGACTTCCTCATCGATTCCGTCGGCGGGGTCACAATCGTCTCCGCGTGCTCGGGGCACGGGGCGAAGTTCGCTCCGCTGCTCGGCGAGTTCGCCGCAGCACTGGCGACCGGCGGCGGGGTCCGCGACCGGCTCGGCGGGGGCGTGCCCGAGGAGTTCCGCGCCGCCCACCACGCGCACCTGTCCCGGCGGTGATCACGCCTGGGTCGAGAGCCACGTGACCACCTCGGCGGCGAAGTCCTCCGGCGCCTCGAGGACAGCGAGATGCCCGACGGTCGGGAACCGTGTGACTTCGGGACGTCCGGGCAGCGCCGCGGCGAGTGCGTCGGCGTGGGCGACGGGGATCCACGGATCGGACTCACCCCACGCGATCCGCACGGGGCACCGCACCTTCGCGAGACGAGCGGCGATCGGGGCTGTGTGCTCCGGTCGCAGCGTCGCGATCTGCCGGTAGAACGCCGTCTGACCGGCCGGGGTCGTCCACGGGCGCGCAAGCTCGGTGATCCACTCCCGTGACAGCCCGGGGCCGCCCGCCCCGGCGATGTACTCGGTGACCAGGGCCCGATGCAGCGCCGGCGGGAGTGCCGCGAAGACCCCTTGACTCTCCGCGACGAGACGGAAGAACGGCGACCCCCACGGCGACAGGGTGACGATGTCGCTGAGATGGAGCGAGCCGAAGCGGCTGCCCTCGAACAGGTGTGCGCCGAGGGCTGCGGCGCCGCCGATGTCATGGGCGATGACATGGGGCGCGGCGAGGTCCCAGTGGCGCAGGAGGCGGGCGAACCGTGTGCGCTGAGCGACGAGATCGACCGGGGAGGCGGCATTCGCCTCGAGCGAAGTGCCGTACCCGGGCATGTCCCACAGGTGCACGCGCCACCGGCTGCTCAGCCGGCGGGCCAGCGGCAGCCACATCCTCGACGACCAGGGCGTGCCGTGGCAGATGACGACATCGCCGAGGCTGTCGCCGCCGGTCGCATCGAGAACGTACGTCCCGATCCGCGCCGTCGACGAGGCGTCGGGACCGCAGGGAATCGGGACGGCGACGCATTCGGGTGCCGGGAACTCCGTTGGTGGGGTGCTCATGCGTCGACGGTAGAACTTCAGGTCGACCTGAAGTCAAGGTGCGATGATGGGGAGATGAGGATCGGAGAGGCCGCCGCGGATCTCGGCGTCGCCGCGCATGTGCTGCGGCATTGGGAGGAGTGCGGTGTCGTCGTGCCCGACCGCACTCCCACCGGACATCGCAGCTACGACGACGAGCACCTCAGCCGGTGTCGGATCGTCATCGCCTGCCAAGGGGTGGGGATGAGCCTCGCGGAGATCCGTCAGGTCCTCCACCGGAGCGCGGCGGGGAGGGCGGCGGTGATCGCTGAGCGGATCGCGGCGATCCGTCGCCAGACGGTCGCCCTCGAGGCGGCCGAGCGCTTCCTCGTCCACGTCGCCGACTGTCGTCACGACCTCATGACCCGGTGTCCCGACTGCGCCGAGTACGCGGCGACACCGACGCACCGGGGCACCGCCTCGGCGCGGTGAGCGCTCGGACGAAATTCATCGGGTGTCAGTGGTCACAAAACGCGCCATGGCAGGCAAGATGGCCCTATGAGCATTGATCTTGACATTGCACTCGCCGCCGAGCTCGATCCCATCGTCGATGTCGCCGCTGACCTCGGGCTCGACCCCAAGGACATCATTCCGTTCGGATGGACGAAGGCGAAGGTGCCCATCGACGTCCTCGACGCGGCCGCCGAGTCGGCGACCGACGGCGCGCTCATCCTCGTCACCGCGATGAGCCCGACCCCGGCCGGGGAGGGCAAGACGACGACGAGCATCGGCCTCACCGACGGGCTCAACGAGCTCGCGAAGACGAATCCGGAGATCGGGAAGGCCGTGCTGGCGCTGCGGGAGCCGAGCATGGGCCCGGTCTTCGGCATGAAGGGCGGGGCCGCCGGCGGCGGGTACGCGCAGGTCGTGCCGATGGAGGACATCAACCTCCACTTCACCGGTGACTTCGCGGCGATCGCGGCGGCGAACAACCTCGCCGCGACGATGCTCGACAACCACATCCACCACGGCAACGACCTCGACATCGATCCGCGCCGCATCCACATCCGCCGGGTCGTCGACCTCAACGACCGGGCTCTGCGCAACGTCACGATCGGCCTCGGCGGCCTCAATGGAGGAGTGCCGCGGGAGGACCACTTCGACATCGTCGTCGCCTCGGAGGTCATGGCGGTGTTCTGCCTGGCCACCTCGGTGGCCGACCTCAAGGAACGGCTGGGGCGCATCGTCGTCGCCCACACCCGCGACCGTCAGCCCGTCACCGTCGCCGACCTCGGTGCCGCCGGGGCGATGACCGCGCTGCTGCGCAATGCGCTCTCCCCGAACCTCGTCCAGAGCCTCGAGCACTCGCCCGCGTTCATCCACGGCGGACCGTTCGCCAACATCGCCCACGGCTGCAACAGCCTGCTCGCGACCAAGGCGGCGATGACGCTCGGCGACTGGGTCGTCACCGAGGCCGGATTCGGCGCCGACCTCGGCGCCGAGAAGTTCCTCGACATCAAATGCCGGGCCGCCGGCATCTGGCCCTCCGCAGTCGTCGTCGTCGCCACCCTCCGGGCGCTCAAGTACCACGGCGGCATCGACGTGGGCGACGTCGAGACCCCGAACACCGAGGCGGTGCTGGCGGGGATGAGCAACCTCGAACTCCACTGCTCGAACCTCCGCGACATCTTCGGTCTCACCCCGGTCGTGTGCTTCAACCGGTTCCCCTCGGACACCGACGAGGAGATGGCCGCCGCGATCGACCACCTCGACTCGCTCGGCATCGCGGCGGTGGAATCGACGCACTGGGCCGACGGCGGCAAGGGTGCCGTGCCGCTGGCCGAAGCGGTCGTCGCCGCCGTCGAGAACGCCGGGGACGGGGACGCGGCGGCCCGCGCGCAGTACAGCTACGACCTCGACCAGCCGCTTGAGGACAAGATCCGCACGATCGCCCAGCGCATCTACGGCGCCGCCGACGTCGAGATCCCCGCGAAGGTCAAGCGGAAGCTGAAGCAGTTCACCGACGAAGGCTACGGCGATGCGCCGATCTGCGTGGCGAAGACCCAGTACTCGCTGAGCACGGACCCGAGCCTGCGCGGCGCCCCGGAGGGCCACATCATCGAGGTCCGGGACGTGCGCCTGTCCGCCGGGGCCGGGTTCGTCGTCGTCATCGCCGGCGACATCATGACGATGCCCGGACTGCCGAAGGAACCGTCCGCGCTGAAGATCGACGTCACCGAGGACGGGAACATCACCGGTCTGTTCTGAGGCGCGGTGCCTGGATTCTGCGCCACGTCCAGGGTGGATTCTCAGCCGATTCCGCCATGAATGCGGCTCACATCCGCCGTCGGATCGGTGCGCATCGACTCGGGGGTGCGCGGACTACCGCTGGCGCTTGGGCCTGCGCGGCTTCTGGAGCCACGGGCGCAGCAGACGCGTGCTCACCGGCAGGAAGATGTACGTCATCAGCGGGGTGAGCAGGCAGATGTTGAGCAGCACGGCGAGCACCGGCGGCCACGCCGACAGGTGGGGCAGCAGCAGGTAGGTCGAGAGCAGGCTGAGCGGGAAGAACGGCAGGAAGATGCTCACCGCCTGCTTCCACCGCGGTGGGACGACCGTTTCGGGAATGGTCAGCGCCGTCTCGCCCTGCGGTTCGAACCAGCCTTCGATGCCCGTGCGGTGTTCGACCTTCGTGTCCTCGATGAGTTCGGCGCCGCTGTCGATCCACCACTTGCGGTCATCGGACTCGTCCCAGGCGCGCAGCGACTTCGCATCGGCGAACCGGTAGAGGACGTGCCATTCGTTCGAGTCCGGTGCGGTCCGCACCCACCCGGATCCGAGGTAGCCGGGACGTTCGCGGGCGAGCTCCTGTCCGGCCTGCACCCATGCGTTGAAACGGCGGTGGTGTGCGGGCTGGACGGTGCGGGTGATCGCGACGGTGATGGCAGACGGCTGAGGCATGATTGCGATTATAGGGATCACCGAGGCGGCCCCGGCCGTGCGGGGTGCGTGTGCCCTGACACAGTCCGGCTCAGGGTCGCGGGGCGCCTGTCACCCGGGCGAACACAGCGTCGAGGGCGGCTGAGAGGCGCTGCCGGTTGCCTTCGTCCATCCACTCGCTGCGCACCTGCGCGTTGAGTCCGCCGGGCGTCTCGTGGGCGGCGACGAGATCGGCGATCGGGGTGTCGGTGTCGGCGAGCGTCGTGCCGAGGCCGACGAACTGACCGCGGACGACCGCCTCGGCGTCGGTCCTGCCCCAGCCCTGGGCGATGAGCCATTCGGTGATCGTCTCGAGGTAGGCGAAGTGCGCGGACATCGTCGCCGTCGTCGCCGACAGCGTGCTGAACATCGCTTCGGTCTCGGCGACCACCGTGCCGCCGAGGCGATCGAAGAGCGCTTCGACGGGCGCGTGCCCCGGGTGGACGGCTGTGATTCCGCGGCGTTCGCGGACCGCCGGCAGCGGGATGACACGCACGACCCGTGGGCGGTGGGGGAGCAGAGCCTCGAGGGCGGCGACCGAGACTCCGGCGACGGCACTGACGAGGGTCGTCGCCTCGGGAACGTCGAGCTCGGTGAGGACCTCATCGACCTGCTGGGGAAGGACGGCGAGGAGAACGGGGTCGCTGCGGTCGATGACCTCCTGGTTGGTCGCGGCGACCTCGACGTGAGGATAGGCCGCGGCGAGTCGAGCCGAGCGCTCCGCTCCGCGCGGGGAGAGGACGATGGCGGGTGCGTCCGCGGTCAGGGCCTGTGCTGTCCGCGCCTGCGCTGACTGTGTGCAGAGTCCGTCGACGATCGCCGAGGCGATCTCCCCGACTCCGATGATGCCGAGCGTCGTGCCCATGCTTGGTCCTCCTCCGGTCAGCGGTGACGTCTCCTGCATTGTGTCATCGCCGGGGCGGAGTCGCCGTAGCGAGTGACGAGTTCGGTGCCGATGCGGGCGAGTTCCGCGCGCACCGCGGGTGGGCCGACGACCTCGATCGTCGACCCCCACCCCGCGAGCTGTTCGGCCAGTGCCGCCGTGAGGTTGGCCCCCACCTCGGCGATGGCCGTGTCCTCATCGGTGGAGATCACGGTGATCTGCCGTCCGAACTGGTGCATGAGGATCGGCAGCACCCAGCGGGGACATCGCACCCGCGCCGTCACTGCCGATCGCAGGGCTTCGACCTCGTCGACGTGAGCCGTCCAGAAATCGACGAGATCGATCTGTCGGTGGAGGTCCTCAGCCGGGCCGGACCGTGACGGTGCCTCTGGCCCGACGGTGACATCAGCGTCGGTGACGGCATCGATCCGGTCGACGGCGAAGGTGCGCACCGTGGCCTCCCATCCCGGTCCGTGGGCGGGCGCCTCGGTGGTGACCTCGTGGGCGACGAGGTACCAGAATCCGGCCTTGGCGACGAGGCCGACGGGACAGATGGTCACCGTGCGTCCGCGGCCGTCCCTGGAGCGATAGCGCATGCGCAGGTGGGTGCGCGACAGCAGCGCAGAGCGGAGCTCGCCGAGGCGTCCGCTCATGTCCGCGGAATCGTCACCCTTACTCGCACGCCCCCACGGGGAGTGGTCGTAGTGGACGGTCGTGGCGAGGATCTCGGCCTCTGCCCGCTGGCTCTCCGGGAGGGCGCGGAGGAGCTTGCGGGTGGCGAGGCGCGTCTGCGGGGAGGCGAGGCCTGCGGTGCCGAGCATCCAGAACAGGGCATGGGCCTCGGGGGAGCGCAGGCCCGTGAGGTCGGTGCGGGCCCCGCCGAGCAGCTGCCACCCGCCGCCGCGACCGGGCTGAACGCTCACCGGAACTCCGGCCGCCGAGAGTGCCTCGAGGTCTCGTCGCGCGGTGGCCACGGAGATCTCGAGCTCGGCCGCCACCTCGGCGGCGGTGACCTTCCCCCGTCTCTGGAGGAGGAGAAGCAGGGCGAGAAGTCGATCTGCGCGCATAGGACAAGTATGCGCCTAAAAGTGATCATAACGTGAGCACTTTGCCTGGAAGAGTTGCTCCCAACGGCAGCCATCGGGGGTGCCGCCGAACCGCACAAGGAGCCGACATGAGCACTCTCAGAGGACTGACGACCATGGTGCTGACCGCCGACGACGTCGAGGAGGCCGCCGCCTGGTACTCCGGGGTCCTCGGCATCGCGCCGTACTTCCGGCAGCCGCCCGACGGCGACCCCGCCTACATCGAGTTCCGCATCGGCCCCGACGAGGACGAACTCGGGATCATGAGCAGAAGCTATGCTCCCGACGGCACCCCGACAGGCAGCAGTTCGGTGACGTACTGGTTCGTCGATGACGTCGCGGCGGTGCTCGCTGACCTCGTCGCGTGCGGGGCGACGGTCCATGCGCCCGTGACCCCGCGGGGTGAGGAGTTCGTCACCGCCTCGGTGACCGACCCCTTCGGCAACGTGCTCGGACTCATGCACAGTCCCCACTGGCTCGCCCGGCACTGAGGAGCCCGCCTCGATTCACCGCCGGTCAGCGGGAACCAGGCGCCGGGGTCAGGAGTGAGGCTCGCGCGACGTCATCTGCTCGCCGGCGAAGGCGAGGAGCCCCGACACGCCTCCGCGCGCCAAGGCGTCCCGCTGCCGGTGAGCACCGGTCCCGGCGTCCAGCAGGCGGCGGACGCCGGCGCGCACGCGTTCGTCATCGCCGTGGGCCGCCAGGGTCGGCTGCGCCCGGTCGACCGCGGCCCACACCGCGGCGGCCGCGGGCACTGACCTCTGCACGTCGGCATCCATGAGGGTCCCCGCGGTGCCGAACCGCGCGGCCTGCCAGTGGGCGACGTCGAGCAGGGCAGTCGGGATCGCTTCGGCCACCGGGTCCTCGATCTCGACCTCGACGAGGGAGCGGATGAGGAGCGCGAGGGTGAGCGCATCGTCGGCGCTCAGCTGCACATCGCAGGTCCTGATCTCCACGGTGCCGTGCCGCGGTGACAGGCGCGCCAGCCAGCCCACCATGGCCTCCTCGCCGATCACGTCGGTGCGCCGGAGCGCTGCGATGTGGGAGTCGTAGTCGGCGGCGTCGGCGAAGTGGGGAGGAGTGCCGTTGACGACCCAGCGGCGGTAGTGGATCGATCGCCAGCTGGCGAAGCCGCTGTCGACGCCTCGCCACACCGGAGAGTTCGCGCTCAGGGCGGTGAGCACCGGCAGCCACCGGCGAATCCCATTGAGCGCGCGCACGCCGGTCTCCTGGTCGGGGACACCGACATGGACGTGCATGCCGTTGATGAGCTGTTCCGCGGCGATCGCCGGGGCCAGCGCCGTCATCTCCCGATAGCGCTCGCCGTCGCTGATCGCCGCAGGCACCTCCGCGAGCTGAGGCGCGGTGCCCAGCGCCGCGGCACTCAGCCCCAGCCGGTCGGCTGCGGCCGTGAGCGCCTCGCGGAAGCCGATGAGTGCGTCGAACCCCTCCGCGGCGGTGCGCAGCACGGGGGACGCATACTCGACCTGGCAGGCGAGCCACTCGGTGGTGATCTGCCCACCGGTCGGCGGGATCGCCGTCAATGCCCTCAGCTGCTCGCTCGTCGGGGCAGCGGGCAGCAGAGTGGCGCGGTCGACGAGGAGGTACTCCTCCTCGATGCCGAAAGCGGACAACTGACCTCCTCGGTGCCCTCATGCGCGTGTGCTGCCCGCGTCGTCTCCCGCCAGTAGGTCATCCGGCGGGGCCGTCTGTCAAGCTCCCGCACCCGCCCGGCAGCGGCGGGTGCGGGTCAGCGGACCGCAGGTGATCAGAAGCTCGGGAGGACCGATCCGTCCGCCCACTTCTCCTCGATGAACTGCTTGACCTCGGGGGAGTGGAGCAGGTCGTTGAGCTTGGTGATGTTCTCGTCGTCCTTGTTCTCCGTGCGGGCGGCGAGGAAGTTGCCGTAGGGGTTGTTCTCCGCCGATTCGAGGAGGATTCCGTCCTCGGCGGGGCTGAGACCGGCCTCGAGGGCGTTGTTGCCGTTGATGACCGAGGCGTCGACGTCCTGGAGGGTCCGTGCCAGCTGCGCGGCATCGGCCTCGACGAACTCGATGTTCTTCGGGTTGTCGCGCACATCGGAGAGCTTCGCGCTGACCGCGTCGACCCCGTCGTTGAGGGTGATGAGCTGGGCCTCTTCGAGCATCTTCAGGGCTCGACCCTGGTTCGCGGGATCGTTGTTGATGCCGATCTTCGCGCCGTCGGGCAGATCGTTGACGTCCTCGACCGTGTTCGAGAACAGGGCGAAGGGCTCGAGGTTGATCGGTTCGAAGCCGGTGATCTCATACCCCTGGCCCGCGATCTCGGAGTCGAGGTACGGCTTGTGCTGGAAGTAGTTCGCGTCGATGTCGCCGTCGGCGAGCGCCTTGTTCGGCAGCGTGTAGTCGGTGTACTCCTTGACCTCGATGTCGAGGCCGGCATCGGCGGCGAGGTTCTCGTCGACGAATCGGAGGATGTCGCCCTGCGGCACCGGGGTCGCCCCGACGGTGAGCGTCGTGACGTCCCCGTCCTGCTGGCCGACGGTGTCGGTCCCGCCGCCCATGAGCCCGCAGCCCGAGAGCAGCAGGGACGCGGATGCGGCGACGGCGATGAGCTTGGTCTTCATGATTCTCCTGGATGTGTGTCGTGTGCTGGTGAAGGTCGGTGGGGCCGGGACCGCTCGGGCCCCGGCTGAGGTGGTGCCGGTGGTGCCTCAGCGGTGGTCGACGAGGCGGGCGATGCGGTCCCCGACGAACTGGATGAGGGCGACGATGACGACGAGGACGATGATGCACGCGATCATCGTGTCCGACTGGTAGCGCTGGTATCCGTAGGAGATCGCCAGCGCGCCGAGCCCGCCTCCGCCGACGGCTCCGGCCATCGCCGTGTACGACACGAGCGTCACCGAGGTGACCGTGGCCGCACCGATGAGACCGGGCAGCGCTTCGGGGATGAAGACCTGCCGGATCACCTGGCCGTTCGAGGCTCCCATCATCAGGGCCGCCTCGACCTTGCCGTCGGAGACCTCCCGCAGGGCGTTCTCGACGAGGCGGGCGTAGAACGGGATCGCCCCGACGGTGAGCGCCACGACCGTGGCCTGCCAGCCGAGAGCGGTGCCGACCATGAACCGCGTGAACGGGATGAGCGCGATCATGAGGATGATGAACGGGATCGACCGGGTGATGTCGACGATGAGCGAGAGCACCCGGTAGACGATCGGGTGCGGACTCAGCCCGCCCTTCGACGTCGTGAACAGCCAGATCCCCAGCGGCAGGCCGAAGAGGACCGCGAGGCCCGTCGACCACACGGTCATGAGCAGGGTCTCGATCGTCGCCGGCCACATCTGGTCGGTGATCGCGGGATTGTCGAACCACATCGGATCGTTCACTGGGCTGCCACCTCCTCGGCGTGGATGCCCTCGGAGGCGAAGGCGATGACGAGCTCCCTGGCCTGCGCGGCGCTCGCCACGGAGAAGCGGATGCGGCCGACCTGACGGTTCTCGACGGTCTCGACGGCACCGGCGAGGATCGCCTCGGCGTCGAGGCCGACGGTGCCCGCACTGCGGAGCACGGCCGGCAGGGTCGTGCCGGCAAGCGCCACCTCGACGATGCCGGCGTCACCGTCGCCGAGTCCGACCGGGGGCAGGGGGACGAGATCCTTGGCCAGGGTCGAACCGGGCTCGGAGATCACCTCGGCGAGCTTCCCGGTCTTCGCGACCCGACCGTCGGCGAGCAGCGTCACGGAGTCGCAGATCTCGCGGACGACGGACATCTCGTGGGTGATGATGAGGACGGTGATGCCCAGCCGGTCGCGCAGGGAGCGGATGAGGCCGAGGATCTGCTCGGTCGTCGAGGCGTCGAGGGCCGAGGTGGGTTCGTCGCAGAGGAGGACCTTGGGTTCGGCGGCGAGCGCCCGGGCGATGCCGACGCGCTGGCGCTGTCCGCCGGAGAGCTGCGCGGGATAGTTGTCGACACGGTCGCCCAGGCCGACGAACTCGAGGAGTTCGCGGGCCTTCGCGTGACGATCGGCCTTGCCGACTCCGGCGATCTGGAGCGGATGGGCGACGTTGTCGAGCGCCGTGCGCGAGTCGAGGAGGTTGACGTGCTGGAAGACCATCCCGATGTTCCGCCGTGCCCGGCGCAGCCCGCTGCCGGTCTGCTGGGTCAGGTCGGTGCCGTCGATGGACACGGTCCCCGAGGTGGGGCGGTCGAGCCCGGTGAGGCAGCGGATGAGGGTCGACTTTCCGGCGCCGGAGCGTCCGACGATGCCGTGGATCTCGCCTGCGGGGACGCTGAGGTCGATCTCCTCGAGCGCGACGGTGTCTCCGAACACCTTCCGCAGGCCGCGCAGTTCGATCACAGGCTCAACTCCTCGTTGTCGTCTCCGGCTCCCCGGCTCGGTGGAGCGGCAGGGGTCCGGAGTGCTTCATGGTTCATGGGGGTGCTCAGTGCTCATGAGCGCAGGACCCGGCCGTGGCCGGATCTCGTCGTCGGCCCGCCGCCTGCGACGGTGGGGCAGGGGCGGGCAGTTCAGCATGTCAAATTGTCCGACTCCCGAGGGGACCCCCAGGACATAAAACGTCGCATTGGCCGGCCAACGTGACGAACGCCTCAGTGAACAGATGGGGTCGTGATTTCGTCGGCGAGAGTTACCCCGCGGTTCAGACGTGGGTCATTGTCCGTCCATAGCGTGTCTGCCCGTGGCCTCCCGCGGACCCGTGCGGAGGCGAAGACTTCTCAGAGAGGTGGACGATGAACGACGAGAACCCCCACAGCGCCGAGGCGGCCGGACACGGCGGACGCAGCGGCTGGAACCGGCGCGGCATGCTCCAGGCCGCCGGTGCCACGGCCCTCGGTGCCGGACTGGCCGGCCTCGGGGCGATGCCCGCGGCCGCGAAGCCCGGCAAGTCCAACGGCAAGGGTGCGGGGAACTCGGCGCAGGAGGGAATCGTGCGCAAGGAGCTGAAGTTCTCCTCCTCCGGGGCGTTCACGATCGTCCAGTTCAACGACACGCAGGACTCGCACCGGACCGACGTGCGCACCACCGAACTCCAGAACGCTGTGCTCGACGATGTGAAGCCGAACTTCGTCGTCATCAACGGTGACGTCATCAACGGCGGACCCGGATCGGTGACGGAGGTCAAGCAGGCGATCAACAACGTCGTCCTGCCGATGGAGCAGCGGAAGATCCCGTGGGCGCTGACCTTCGGCAACCACGATGAGGACAGCACCGGCAAGACCGGCTTCGACG
This sequence comes from Brevibacterium sanguinis, assembly GCF_039528855.1. Classification (NCBI taxonomy): domain Bacteria; kingdom Bacillati; phylum Actinomycetota; class Actinomycetes; order Micrococcales; family Brevibacteriaceae; genus Brevibacterium; species Brevibacterium sanguinis. The sequence goes on from NZ_BAAAMB010000008.1 coordinate 18,333, forward strand.
AAGCCGACATGATCGCCTTCATCGACCAGTACGAGTACAACCTCAACACGACCGGTGCCGACGTCACCGGCACCTCGAACCAGGTCGTCACGGTCGCGGCCTCGAACGGCAACGCCGACGCGTTCGCGATCTGGCTCCTCGACTCCGGTCGCTACGCGCCCAAGGAGATCGCCGGGCAGAACTTCGACGGCTACCCCGACTGGGACTGGCTGCGCTACGACCAGGTCGAATGGTACGCGGAGACCTCCCGGGGACTGGAGAAGAAGGCCAAGCGCAAGGTGCCGGGCCTCGTGTTCCAGCACATCGCCCTTCACGAGCACCGGGCGATGTGGTTCTCGAGCATCGACTCGCGCACCGCCGGCGACCACGAGCGCGCCGTGAAGAAGCACAGCATCGTCGGGGAGCGCAACGAGGCCGAATGCCCGGGACCGTTCAACTCGGGGATGTTCAACGCGATGCTCGGCCGCGGCGACGTCCGCGGGCTCTTCGTCGGTCACGATCACATCAACAGCTACAGCGGCAACTACTACGGCATCGAACTCGGCTACTCGCCGGGCACCGGCTTCCAGCCCTACGGTCTGCCCGGGGCGGAGAAGAACCGGATGCGCGGTGCCCGCGTGTTCACCCTCGACGAGGGGGCCGAGGGCGTCTACACGGGGTCGGAGATCAAGTTCGCCCGTGACTACGGCATCGACACGAGCTCGGGCAACCAGCCGGGCGAGCCCGCGGAGTTCCCCTCCTACGTGAAGTGAGCTGACCCCGTGAGCTGGCGGGACTGCGCCGTCGCCGATGAGGCGGCGTGTTCGCGGTCCCGCCTTCGCCGTCAGCTCCTGGCCCGGTCCCTCCCGGCAGAGGTGCCGCCTCGGCCCTGCGTCACTCGGGTGGCGGGGGAGCCGGTGCCCGGAAGCCCACGAGGCGGTGGCTGCCATCGCAGAGGGGCGGGATTCCGCTCTTGCCGCAGCGGCACAGGGCGACGACTCCGCGGTCGGTCACGGTGTCCTCGCGACCGGGCCCGGCGAGGATCTCAAAGCTGCCGCGCACGAGGAGCGGACCGTCGGGGCAGGGGGTGATGGTCGCTGCGGGTTCGCTGTCGTCCACGGGAGTCACCCTTTCTCAGGCGCCGTCGGTGTCCGGAGAGAGGTGCGGTCGTTCTGCCAGCTCTCGAGCATGTGGGCTCCCGTCAGATCGTCGAGGTGGAGGCAGGCCCGCGCCCCGAAGAGGATGTCGGCGATGAGGCTCGGATCGTCGTCGGCGGCACCGCCGGCGAGGTCTCTGCCGGCGATCTGCTCGTGCACGGCGTCGGCTTCGACATGTTCGTCGAAGTACTCCGTGACGTCCGCGCCGCACCCGTGCCGACTGAACGCGCGCGAGTAGAGCCGGTTGGGAATCGACGAGGTCATCTCGAACGCTGCGAGATGACCGATGGTCGCTCCCCGCAGGCGCCGGTTGAGCCCGAAGAGGTTCATCGCGTTGAAGGCCGCGAGAGTGAGTGCGGGAACCTCGTCGAGGTAGTGGTCGGGTTCATCGCTGAGGCCGTAGCCGCGCATCGTGCGGGCGAAGATCTCCGCGTGGACCCGGTCGGGGGAGCCGCCGCCGTACTCGTCGGCCTGGATCTCGACGAGTGCTGCCTTGGCGCGTCCCCGCAGGCGAGGGATCGCCCACGAATGGGCGTCGGCCTCCCGGAGCGTGTAGATCGATTTGTGGATGAGTAACTCCCGCAGCTGTTCTGCGGTCGCATGACGCGACGCCCAGGTCGCCAGCGTCGGCTGCGTGACCTCGGCAGTCATCGCGAAGAGGACCTCTGAGACTTCCTCTCCGCTGTTCGGCAACGGGTCCGCCGTGGCGGTGCGCTCTCGCAGGGCGGCTTCGAAGGGCTCCTCGACGCTCCGGCGCAGCGCGATCAGACGCGGATCCCACTCGAAGTCCCCGCGGACGAAGGGGGCGGGTCCGATGTGGAGCAGGTGGAGGAGGAACAGCGACAGCTGGAGGTCCTCGTCGCCGACGATGTCCGGCGTCTCCCGCAGCGCCACCGTGGCCGCTTCGTCAAGGCGCTGCCACAGCGGGGCGGCTTCCTCGCTCTCCTCGTGGGCGAGCACTGCGAGCAGCGCCGCACTCAGCGGCCCTCGCGGTTCGGGGACGCCTCCTGGCAGTGTTGTCGCCGCAGTTGGGTCTGCTGCCGGCTCGATGGGGGTGGTCGTCATCTCTGCTCCCGTCTCTCCCGCGCGGTTTCGTCTCGTCTCAGGGTGCAATCTTCCTTGTTCGATGAAATAGCACGCCAGGCGATCGGTCAAGTGCCATCGCGCCGCGCAGAGGTCGGACCGCCTCGGCGAGTTTCGTCACAGACGAGCACGGGATCGCCAGGTGGGCGCCGTGATGGGCCGGGCCGGCGGCGCCGATGGGATAGAGTCGATGAGGTTGTTTTTCTGCGCGCGGTGACCCGGGCGCTGATTCCTCGAAGGACCTGCTCATGCCCTCGCCCGAAATCCTCTCTGCTCCGACGCACGTCGATTCGACGACGCGTCCTGACTATCGGTCGACCCGGGCGCGGATCCACCTTGCGCTGCTCATCGTCGTCACCGGTCTGCTCGCCATCGGCACCTCCGTGGTCTTCGCACCGGGCGGAATGAACCCGGACACCCGATGGCAGCTGCTTCAGGTCCTCGGCAACGAGCCGCTCTCGGACTGGCATCCGGCGATCATGACGATCACCTGGATGTGGCTGGCGGAGCTGACCGGGCACGCCTCGGCGGTGCTCTACGTCCAGGTGCTGCTCATGTTCGTCACCGGGTTCGGGTTCGCCCTCTACCTCTTCGATGTCACCCGGTCGCGGGCCTGGTCCTGGGTCGGTCTGCTCTTCCTCCTCGCCCCGCACCTCTTCACGTACATCGGCGTGCTGTGGAAGGACACGCAGATGGCGGAGATGTTCTTCGCTGCCGTCGTCTGCGCGCTGCTCGCGCAGCGGTTCAAGCGTCTGCGGTGGATTCTGCTCATCATCGGTCTCCTTGCCCTGACGTATGGGACCGCGGTGCGCAAGAACGCGTTCTTCGCCGTGCTGCCGCTCATCTATCTGCTCTCCTTCTCCGTCTTCGCGATCCGCTCCGCGCGTCCGCGGACGACGTGGCGGAAGCGGCTGCTCTCCCCGGCGTTCGCGGCGACGACGGCTGCGGTGCTCGTCCTCGTCCTCGGGTCGGGGGCGATCCTCAACGCGATCTATCAGCCGCTCAAGACCCACCAGGTGTCCCAGGTGATGCTCGACGACGTCGTCTTCACGGTGCCCGGCTCGGAGCTGAGGACCACCGAGATGGACCCGCAGCTGCGGGAGAACCTCCTGGCCGCCCAGAAGGTCTGCCGGGAGAAGGACGCCTATGAGGACTCCTACTGGCGCTGCTACGGGCGCGGGGCCGACGGGATCTACACCGCGATCGAACATGTCGACGAGCTGCAGGACCTGTGGATGCGGACGGTGCTCACGCGACCCGACCGCTACCTCCTCTACCGCACGCAGACCTTCTCCCATCTCCTCTTCGACAACTACACCGACTGGGACGGCACGACGGTCGAGAACGACCTGGGCTGGGAGACGAAGTACAAACAGGCCAACGATGCCGCGGAGACCTACGTCGAGAAGTTCGGGGCGCGGGATCTCTCGTGGCTGTTCACCGGGTGGTTCTGGCTGCTGGCCGCGGTGCTCGGCCTCGTCTGCCTCCGTCATGTCCGGCGCCTCGAGGCCTCATCCGGTCTCGCCCACCTGACGACGACGGTGACAACCCTGAGTCTGTCCTCGCTCATCTACATCGTCGGGTACTTCCCGATCGTGCCGGCCAACCACTTCCGCTACATCTACTGGCCCGCGCTGGCGATGAGCATGGCCGCCATCATGCTCGCCGCCGCCGGCTCGCTGGCGTGGAAGGCGAAGCGCCGATCCGAGCCGGGTGCCGGAGCCGACCCGGCTGAGCCAACCCCCTGAAGGATCCCCACATGCACTCTGCCGACCACCCGACGTCCGACCGGCCTGCCGCGGCGCTGCGACCCGACTACCGCTCTGCCTCGGCCCGGATCCATCTGGCTGTCCTCGGCATCGTCGCGCTCGTGCTCGCGATCGGCACCAGTCTCGCCTTCGCGCCGGGCGGCATGTATGCGGACACGCGCTGGCAGCTGCATCAGGTGCTCGGCAACGAACAGCTCTCGGATTGGCATCCGGCGATCATGACGATCACGTGGACGTGGCTGTTCGACCTCACCGGACACGCCTCGGCGATCCTCTACGCCCAGGTGTTCCTCATGTTCGGCATCGGCCTGGGCTTCGCGCTCTACCTCTACGACGTCACGCGGTCCCGTGCCTGGTCGTTTGCGGGGTTGGGATTCCTGCTGCTGCCGAACATCTTCACCTACATCGGTGTGCTGTGGAAGGACACGCAGATGGCGGAGGCGTTCTTCGCCGCCGTCGTCTGCGCGCTGCTCGCGCAGCGGTTCAGGCGCCTGCGCTGGCTGCTCCTGGCTGTCGGTCTTGTGGCGCTGACTTACGGCACCGCGGTGCGCAAGAACGCGTTCTTCGCCGTGCTGCCGCTCATCTGGCTGCTGGCGTTCTCGACGTGGACGATCTGGTCGGCCCGGATCGCGCGCTCGTCGCAGCGCGCCGAGGCGGAGGCGACGGCGACCTCGGGACCGTCTCCGGCTGTCGCAGAGGTGGCCGCCGCCGAGTCCGGACAGCGCGCCGAGGCGGGGCGGCCGCTGTGGAGGCGGATCCTCGCTCTGCCGTTCGTCGTCCTCACGGGAGCGGTGCTCGTCCTCGTCATCGGTTCGGGGGCGATCCTCAATGCGGTGTATCAGCCGCTCAAGACGCATCAGGTGTCACAGGTGATGCTCGACGACGTCCTCTTCACCATTCCGGCTGCCGAGCTCAAGACCCTCGACACCGACCCGGATCTGCGGGACCGGCTCGTCACCGCGCAGGCCAAGTGCCGTGAGGCGGGGTCGTACGAGGACGCGTACTGGCGCTGCTACGGGCAGGGGGCCGACGGCATCTACACGGCCATCGACCACACCGAGGAGCTCCAGGACGTCTGGCTGTCCGAGGTCGTCACCCGTCCCGATCGCTACCTCATCTATCGCACGCAGACGTTCTCGCATTTCCTCTTCGACAACTACGCCGAGTGGGGCGGAACGATCGTGGAGAACCCGATGGGCTGGGAGGTGAAGTACAAGCAGCTCAACGATGCCGCGCAGACCTATGTCGAGAAGTTCGGCATGGAGGACCTGCCGTGGCTGTTCACCGGCTGGTTCTGGACGCTGCTGTCCGTCGTCGCCCTTGTCGCCCACCGGCGGATTCGCCGCCTGGGGGAGGCCGCTGGCTGGGGGCACCTGTCGACGGCGGTGACGGCGATGAGCCTGTCGACGCTGATCTACGTCGTCGGCTACTTCCCGATCGTGCCGGCCAACCACTACCGGTACGTCTACTGGCCGGCCATGGTGATGACGATGTGCGCGATCATGATCGCTGCCGCCGCACAGATGGCGTGGAGGGCGAAGCGTCGGAGGACCGTGAAGGTCGACGCAGGCGCCGAGGCGGGGCGAGGGAACGACGACGTCTGACGGCCCGTGAGGTGAGGCGGCCGAGGCAAGCGGTCGTCCGAGAGCAGAGAACGCCCCTTCCTGATGGACGGGGCGTTCTGTGATGCGGGGGCTGGGACTGGCCCTAGTCGCTGGGACCGGCGCCGTATCGCTGGAGCTGTGGAGCGGAGCCGGATTGTCGGGCGGTCGACTCAGGGGCGGGTGACGTGCAGCCGGTTCCGCGGTGCGGTGCTGCTCGACCCTGACTCCGACGCCGACTGCGGCTTCGGGGACGTCTCGCTCGACTCCTGGGCCGGGCGCTCGATGGGCGCGTCGCGCTCGTCCCGGTCGTCCGATACCGGCGTGGCGGACTTGAGTTCCGGGATGACCGGGGCGACTGCCTGCAGGCCGAGGTAGTGGAGGCGCGCGAGCTCTCGACGACCACGGCGGATGCCGTCGAGGATGAGTCCGATGCTGCCCATGAGGATCGCCAGGAGCATGAGGATCGCTGCGAGGAACGCCGTCGGGAAGCGGGGGACGAGGCCGGTGTTGAAGTATTCGACGATCACCGGGATGCCGAGGATGAGCGAGAGCGCGCCGAAGATCAGCGTGAGCAGGCCGTAGTAGAGCCGGGGCCTCTCGTGCTGGACGAGCTGGGTGATGAGGCCGAGGATGCGGAAGCCGTCTCCGAAGGTCGAGAGCTTCGACTCGCTGCCGTCGGGGCGGTCGCGGAAGCCGACGGGGTATTCGGCGCTCGGCAGGCGCAGGGCCATCATGTGGACGGTGAGCTCGGTCTCGATCTCGAAGCGCTTGCTGATCGCCGGGAACGACTTGACGAAACGACGGGAGAAGACCCGGTAGCCCGAGAGCATGTCGGTGACATGCGACTTGAACAGGCGGCTGGTGAGCCGGTTGAACATCTTGTTGCCCGACTCGTGACCGGGCCGGTACGACGAGGTCTCCTGGGTGTCCTGCCGGACCCCGAGCACATGATCGTAGGGTCCCTCGAGGAGCAGATCGATCATCGCCGGCAGATCGGCGGCCTCGTACGTGTCATCGCCGTCGATGGTGACGTAGATGTCGGCTTCGATGTCGGAGAACGCCCGGCGGATCACGTTGCCCTTGCCGGTGAAGTACTCGTGGCGGACGACCGCACCGGCGGCGAGGGCCTCCTCGACGGTGCGATCGGTGCTGTTGTTGTCGTAGACGTAGACCGTCATCTCGGGAACTGCGGCCGAGAGATCACGCACGACCTTGCCGATCGTGATCTCCTCGTTGTGGCACGGCACGATCGCCGCGATGCGCAGTCCGGTGGGACGGTCGGTCATATGAAGCTCCTTGGGGATGCCGTGAGTGCGTGCGAGGGTGCACAGGGCTCCGGCAATTATAGCCAGTTGCCAGGATCGACACACCGGACGCTCAGCTTCCTCGTGGGCGTCACCAGGGGCGGCGGCCCGCGGGCGAACTCCACCTGTGGTGAAGCGCACAGGCGCGGGCGGCGGACAGCCGTCTTCGGCGGTGCCGGACGACGACGTCGCTCTCACCCGATCGGTGCTGCATGGCGAACAGGTGAAGTGTCGAGGAAGCATCTGTGAAGTCGTGCGGATTCCGGCGCTGCGCGCGGTCGGCGCGGTTACGGTGGTCGCTTGACTGAGTCACCGGGCCCGGCGACTGCGCGGCCCGATCCCCGACCTCGACATCAGTCGCTGAGGAGCCCCCATGAACTCTGCGCGATCGATAGCCCGTTCGGGCTGGGTGTGGGACGTCGTCCTCGGTGGCCTGAGCATCGGGTGGGCTGTCGTCTTCGTGCGCCTCTACGCCCCCGGTCGCGTCAACGTCGACATCGCCAACCAGTACGCCCAGGCGACGGGCGCGATCCCGTTCTCCGACTGGCACCCGCCCGTCATGGCCGTCGTGTGGCGCGGCCTCATCGACCTCACCGGTGAGCAGGCGAGCCTGTTCGTCCTCCAGACCGGTCTCATCGCCGCGTCGTGCTGGGTGCTCGGTGTCATCATCCACCGCTGCGGCGCGCCGAGGTGGGTCAGCCTTCTTGGTCCCGCCGTCATGGCGACCCCGTGGACGCTGTCGCAGATGTCGATGCTGTGGAAGGACACGCAGATGGCCGCGGCGCTGCTCGCCACCGTCATGCTGCTCACCGTCGCCCGCCTCGTGCCGAAGACGTGGCTGCTGTGGGTGCCGGCGCTCGGTCTGCTTATCTACGCGGTCGGACTGCGCAAGAACGCCGTGTTCGCGATCATCCCGATCGCCGTCTACCTCGGGTGGTGCCTCGTCACGGCACTCGCTGCGCGGCGGAGTCGACGTCGCGAGACGCCCGGTTTCGAGGCGCCCCCGTCTCGCCGGACACGGGTGCGCTCGGTGCTCGCCACCGCCTCGGCGGGAGTCGTCGTCCTCATCATCCTGGTCGGCGGGGTGAAGGCCAGTGACGCGATCATCGCCGCCCGCTACGATGTCCAGCCCACCGGGCAGATCTCACAGGTCCTCCTCGACGATGTGATGTTCTCAGTGCCCGACAAGGAGCTCATGGCCTCCGACGCGCCCCCGGAGCTCAAAGCGAAGATCGGTCAAGCCCGTCCGAAGTGTCTGCAGATGGGGGAGATCTGGGATGCGTACTGGAACTGCTACGGCAAGGGCGCGACCGGTGAGAACTTCAGCCCGATCGCCGACCAGGACGCACTCAGGCAGCTCTGGCTGGACACCGTCATCACCCACCCGCTGCGCTACGCCGAGTATCGGGCGACCGTGTTCTCCTATTACTTCTTCTCCTCCAGCCTCGAGTACTGGCCCGCGGAATGGCATGGGGAGGGGACGAAGGTCGGCATCGCACAGGGCGATGAGAAGGCCGACTACCTCTTCCGCCCGTATGTCGAGGACTTCGCCCTGGCCACGTTCCCGATGGTGTTCAAGCCGTGGTTCTGGTGTCTGCTGGCGGTGCTCCTCGTCGTCGCCGCGCGTCACCTGAGACCAACCGATCGCGCCGGGGTGGCTTGCTCCGGAGGCCCTCGACCGGCCCCCAGCGTCGTCCCGGAGATCGTGATGCTCGCCACCTCGGCGCTGTGCTATGTCGCCGGTTACTTCCCGATCGTGCCGGCCAACCACTTCCGATACACCTTCTGGCCTGCACTTGCGGTGACGGTCGGCGTGGTCCTCGCCCTGGGAATGTGGTCAGCGCGACGTCGAATCGCACGAGCACGTTCAGCGAGTCCGGAAGCGGACGACTTAGAGTAGAGCTGTCATGCAAGAGTCTGTCTCGATCCGGCTTCGGCACCTCGCGGTGGAAGCCTTCAAATTCCTCACCGTCGGCGGCGTCGGTTTCATCGTCGACGTCGGACTCTCGAACCTCCTCACCTACGGGCTCGGCCCAGTCCCCGCGCTTCTCGAGGGCAGCCCCATCAAGGCGAAGATCATCTCGACGATCGCCGCGATGATCGTCGTGTGGATCGGCAACAAGCTGTGGACCTACGGTGATCGCACCACGGACTCCAATGTCCGCGGCATCATCCTCTTCATCGCCGTCAACCTCGCCGGCATGGCGATCTCCGTCATCCCGCTCGGCGTCACGTGGTACCTGCTCAACATGCGCGACCAGCTCACGTACAACATCTCGACGAACGTCATCGGCATCGCCCTGGCCATGGCCTTCCGGTTCTATGCGTACCGGACGTGGGTGTTCAAAGAGGCATCCCCTGCCGCCGAGGTGGTCGTCGAACTCGACGAATCGAGCTCGGTCACCGACGACCGCAACTGAGAGTCACGCCCCGCTCCTGGAGCTGTCGAACGTCGTTTTGCGTCCCGATGCGGCGTGCTCAGCGGCCGTACCGGATGCGGCGGTAGGCCCTGACGATGACAGGCGGGGTGAAGATGCGGGCTTCGGCGCGCAGCAGCATCCGCTTCTGCTTGAGCACGGCCTTCCGGCGATTCGGCAGCTGACCGGTGCGGGACCGGGTGGCGAGCAGGCCGAGACTGCGTCTCAGACTTCCGTCATCGATGTGGAAGTAGTTTCTCGCCAGCCACTCCTCGCTGGGAAAGCCGATCCTGCCCGCCGCGACATCGGCGAGACTGCCGGTCGCGCCCGAATCCGCGAAGACCTCGTTGAGCAGTGCCCGGTCGAAGCCGAAATCCGCGATGAGCAGAGTGGGAATGCCGCGGTCGATCGATTCGAGTGCCGCCGTGGACGAGAGCGTGACGAGCGCCGAACCGGGGGTGAGGAACGCCGTGAGCGGACCGTAGCCGATCTCGAGTCGATCGGCTCCGGGCACCTCGCGAGCCTTGAGCTCGTCGATGATCTCGAAGTACGAGTGCTGCTCGCGGTGCGTTTCGTGCTCGCCCGGCCGGGACCGCATCTTCACGACAGTGCGGGAATCCGGGTGCCGGAGGGCGAACTCCGCGAGGGCGGCGATGATCGACTCCCGCTCGGCGGCTGAATCCGGCACCTTCGCCTGTGGGGCGAAGACCAGGGTCGTCGGCGCTGTTGTCGGTGACCCGGCGACCGGGCGCTCCGGTACCCCCGGCGACCGCAGCATCGGGAGGCGGGCGAGGAGGATGTCGGCGGGCACCCGTCGCAGCGCGCTCACGGCCCGGTACTCGTCCACCTCGGTGAACGAGTGGGCGAGGAACGCATCCATGAGCCTGCGGTAGTTCATCCCCTTGCCGCTGGCCGGCAGTCCCATCCCGGGCAGTCCCGAGACGAGCGCGGGACGCGGTTCGAGTGCACTGGCCGTGAGGAACAGCTGGGCGACGATGGGACCGGTGGCCGCACCGAGGACGATGTCGGGGGCGTGATTGGCGATGACCTCGCCGAGTTCGCTGCGGCTGATGATCGGAACCTCATGGCCCTCCCACGCGGTACCGGCGATCGCATGGGTGATCTGCTCGTTCGTGGGCAGGATCGGATTGTCGATGAGGTAGACGTGGGCTTCGACATCGGGCAGTGTGCTCAGCAGCTGAGTCGCCCATTTGAGGTACGACTCGCTGTCGGAGACGGAGACGACGCTGATCGTCTCCCGATCCGTGCGGGCGGACGCGGAGTTCTCGGCACCGACGGGGCGAACAGTGTCAGCGGGAGTCGCCGGGGTGCCGGCAGGATGCGGCATGACGGTGTCGGCCACCGGAGTCTCGTGCTCGGAGGCGTGAGGGGAATCAGGAATCGAGATCACCGGCCACAGTCTGCGCATTGAGGGACGTACGCAGACTATCGGGAGACGTCCCGGTCCACCATTCGCCGGGAATCTCCGTGACATCGATGCGGACATCGGGGTTGAGCACCGCGAGGGAGACTGCCGCCGTGCTCGGGAGGCTGCGGATCACCGATTCGGCCGGCAGGTTGATCAGACGCAGTTCGATCGGCAGTCCGACGTGTTTGATCCGCACCCGCTCGTCAGCTCCGAGCTTCGTGAGGAACTCCGCGGACTCCCGACGGTGCGGGTAGTAGGTGATCGGACCGGCGGCGAGCAGACCGTCGAGCCAGGCGAGGTAGGCCTCTTCGCGGATGAGTCCGTCAGCGGCCAGCGAGGACCCGATGACCGGAGTGTCGCGCGAATGGCTGCCGCCGGTGGGCAGCGACTGGAGGTGTTCGAAGCGATGCCGGGTGATCTCCGCCCCGGTGCGCAGAAAGGCGTTGCGCAGCGCCTTCGGCACGGGAAGTGCGGTGTGCCAGCGGAGCTTGCCCCCGGACGCCAGGCCGCGCAGCCGGTCGGCGACATAGGCGGCCATGACCTCCCGGGACGGTTTGAGCTTCTGACGCGGGCGCACGAGCGGACCCCGCTTGGCGGCGAGGGTCTCGATCGTCGAATACGTCGCCAGCCCGTCATCGAGGATGACGATCTCCGGCATCCGCCTCTCCAGATACGCCATCGACAGCGCTTTGTGCACCTGGCCCGAGCAGGCGTCACCGATGTAGATCCTGGTCGGCGACATCTTCCTCAGGATGCCCGGCTTGGCTCCCTCACGTTCGAGGCGAACGCGCTTGGGCAGCCAGGCAGGGTCGAAGGCGTCGAGGAACGAGGTCATCCCCTTGGCATTCGCGCGAGCTCGGATGAGCAGCTCCTCGTGCGGTTCGTGCGCTTCGAGCGCGGAGAGGAACTGGAGAGGCGATTCTGCGAAAGCGATCGCCGTGCGAGCCATGTCAGCGGCGTCCGGTCAGCTTGGCGACGTCGATCTTGATCCCACGGCGGTCGAGCTTCGACAGCGCGGACTTCGCATTCTTGCGCAGGATCCGCTTCCCCGTGCGCAGCACTCGTCCGCGGTTCGACGCCTCGAGGCTGCCCGGCAGATCGAGGCGGGTGAGGCGCTTGCGCTTGAAGTACACCATGTCGCCCGTACCGACAGCCGCCGTGAGGAAACGCTCGGCGGGTTCCCGCAGGTGAGTCATGATGGTCGACTGCATGCAGTAGGTGACGGCGTCGATAAGGGCGTTGAAGTCCCTGAGTCCGCGGCCGCCCGGGCGGTCCTCGAGGACATAGCCGCCGCGATTGAGCGCATCGACGATCGTCAGCGGGATGCGGTTGCTGTTCTGATACGGGGCGATCCGCTCGAGGAGCAGCTCCGTGCCGACGACAGCGGTCGCGGTTCCGTACAGTGCCTGGGTGGTCACTAGCCCGGTGGAGAAGCACGAGACGACGAGCCGCGGCTGCGTCCGCGATGCCACCACCTCGGCGAGGACGGGCACATCGGCGAGGACGAAGCGCAGGCCGAGGGCCTCCGCGCGCCGCCTCAGCGGTTCGGCGACGGTCCGGGCGGATGTCGGGTGGGGCTTGAAGATCACCGTGCCCACTCCGCGCTTCTTCACCTCGTCGAGCATGTCGAGGTGGAGCTGGATCTCCTCCTCCTCGGTGATGAGCTCGATCTCCGCAAGGTACTGGCCGAGGACCAGGGCGCTGTCGTCGATCGGGGCCGACAGGCCAGCGGCGGTCAGGGCGTCGTCGGATTCCCGGGCCATCTCCTCGATGACCGGACGAAGTTCGTCGACGGTCAGGGCGATCCGATTCGGAGCGTGTTCGGCGAGCTGTCGGGGCATGACTCCGGGCAGCAAGTCGGTGTAGTGGACGTTCTCGAGGCGCTGCCAGAGCGGACGTCCGAGCGGATTGCGGACCGGTCCGTAGCTCATCAGGCCGTCGGAGTGCACGGAGATCGGCGCGTCGGCGAAGACCTGGGTGAGCGCGTGGGCCGGGTGACCGGGCAGCGACTCGACGACAAGCGAGATGTCCTCGTCGGGGGAGAGCGACCACAGGTGTTCGAGCAGCGTGCGCATGATCGGTGCCCGCGTCGGTGAGATGCCGAACTGCTTGGGGTGGCTCGGCCAGATGGCGGCATTCCAATCGACGACCGAATCGAACCGACTGAGCAGGGTTGCGGCGCCGAGCAGGTCGATCGCCGACGGGGTGATCTCAGGCGCGTAGGCGTTGTTGGCGACCACGAGGATGCGGCGCTCGTCCGCCGGCCCGAAGTGACCGGCGTCGATGTTCGCGGCCACGTTGGCGAGCTGATACAGGGTGGAGACCTGGATGAGCTGTGTCATGCCTGTGCCCTCCTCAGAACCGGGGCGATGACCGGAACGCGGTCGTCGCCGAACTTCTCGACCACCCGATCGACGAGTTCGGGTTTGATCATCTTGACGTTCGTCGTCGCACCGGCGAACAGCTTCTGCTTCACCTCGGCGGTCATCTGGTCCGACCGTTTGACGAGCTGGTGGTAGAGGATCGACAGGAAGTTCCGCACGGCCTTCGTTTCGAACTCGTCGATCTCCGGATCGCTCTCGAGCATCGCGAAGACAGTCCGGAAGGCCGGGATGAAGTCGAGCTGCCGTTCGTCGTAGATCGAGGTCAGCGACGTCGACATTCCCTTGCGATAGCACAGGCCCGCGGAGTTGATGACGGCGAACGAATCCGACTCGAGGTGCTGTCGCCACGTCCAGGGGCGGTCCTCGCAGGTTCGCAGGGCGGGATCGAAGGTGAGCAGGCCGCGATCGGCCATGCTGCGGGTGAAGATGCCTGTCCAGCACGCCGGGTAGTCGACCATCGTCGGCATGTTCGCGGGCATGATGTAGTCGCGCGGATTCAGCGGACGGTTCCGGAGAGCACAGGGCGCCTGATTGAGGCTGCGCTTGGTGCCTTCGACGAGCACGTAGTCGATCTTGACGAAGTCGACGCCGAGCCCGGTGATCGCATCCGTCATCTTCCGCAGGTGACCCGGCGCGTACCAGTCGTCACCGTCGAGGTAGGTGATGGTCTGGCCGGTGGAGGCCTCGAGCGCGAGGTTGCGCGATGCCGAGACGCCGAGCGAGGTGGGGTTCTCGATCGTCACCATATTGAGCTTGTCCTCGTATTCGGCGATGACCTCGGCCGAATGGTCGTCCGATCCGTCGTTGACGACGAGGACTTCGAGTTCATCGGGGGTGAACCCCTGCATGGTCAAGCTCTTGAGACTGCTCCCAATGGTCTGTTCGGCGTTCTTCGCCGCGATGATGACGCTGGTCAGGGGAGTGGTCATGGGGTCCTTTCGCTGCTGAGCACGGCCGCAGGGGAGTGCCGCACGTGCATGGGCTCAGACGATGGTAGACATGACTGAGTAACAGCAGGTGACGACAGGGTTAACGACGCGGTCCGAGGAGTTCACCGAAGGTTGGCCTCGATGGTCCTGTGCGCATGCGGAAACCGCCCCGCCGGACT
>NZ_BAAAMB010000008.1:32595-90042 GCF_039528855.1 Brevibacterium sanguinis
CGACCTCAGGGGGTCGCGATCAAGCGGTGACCTTGCGGAGGGAGTCGATCTTCGACTCTTCGCCGGGCATGACGCGCTTGACGCCGTCACCCATCGCCTGCTCGAGGACGCGCACGCCCTTGACGAGCGAGGCGAACTCGCGAGGCTCCATCGAAGCCGACTGGTCCGATCCCCACATCGAGGAGTCGAGGGTGATGTGACGTTCGATCGTCACCGCGCCGAGCGCGGCGGCGGCGAAGGAGATCTCGAGGCCGAGCTCGTGACCCGAGTAGCCCACGGGCACCCCGTAGCGCTCCCGCATCGCGGGGATCGCGAGGAGGTTGACCTCCTCCGGCGGCAGCGGATACGTCGAGGTGGCGTGCATGAGGACGAGCTTGTCGCGGTCGAAGACCTCGACGGCGGCATCGAGGGTCTCCCAGTCGGACATGCCGGACGAGCAGAGCACCGGCTTGCCGGTCTCGGCGATCTCGCGGAGCAGCTCGAAGTCGGTCAGCGACGCCGAGGCGACCTTGTAGGTGAGCGCATCGAACTGGTCCTCGAGGAACTCGACGGAGTCGACGTCCCACGGGGAGGCGAACCACTGCAGGCCGAGTTCCTTCGCGTAGCGATCGATCTCGGTGTACTCCTCGCGCTCGAACTCGACGCGGAACTTGTAGTCGAGGTACGTCATCTCGCCCCACGGGGTCGAGCGCATCTTCGACTTCTGGTGTTCGGGCACGGCGACGTCGGGGTTGCGCTTCTGGAACTTCACGGCCTGCGCGCCTGCGGTCGCTGCGGCATCCATGAGCTGCTTGGCGATCTCGACGTCACCGTTGTGGTTGATGCCGATCTCACCGATCATGTACACGGGCTGGCCGGGTCCGACGAGCTGGTCGCCGATGGCCACGGGGGCGATGTGATCAGTCATGAATCCTGCTTTCGTTCGTACGCGGTGGGTGCCTCCGCGCGGGGTGGGTGGTGCGATTCCATGTGGAGTTGTGTCTGTGGATGAACTGCGGTGTGGAGTTGTCGGTGGGGCCGCCGGTCGGCCGCGATCCGGTGCCTGACTCAGTTGCGGGTGGGGATGAGGTCGCAGACCTCGCGGACCGCGCCCCGTCCGCCCGGCCGGTCGAGAACGACTCGAGCGGCGGCGAGCACCTTGGGGTGGGCGTCCGCGACGGCGATCGGCCACCCGACGACTTCGAAGGCTTCGAGGTCATTGATGTCGTTGCCGACATAGGCGACGCGGGTGGCGTCGAGGCCCTGCGCGTCGATCCACGACCGCAGAACCTCCGACTTATTGTCCACACCCTGGGTTACGTCAATATGAAGTTTCTCCGCCCTGCGGGTGACCACAGGGTTGCGTTCCTTTGAGAGAATCATGACAGGGAAACCTGTTTTCACCAAGCGTGAGATTCCCATTCCGTCGCCGCGGTGGATCCTGACCTGCTCGTTTCCGTCCTCATCGACATAGGCGCCGTCGTCGGTGTGGACGCCGTCGAAGTCCGTGACGAGCGCATCGACGTCGATGACCTGAGCCGTCTCCTGCGTCGAGGCGATCGCACGGACCAGCGTGAGGTCGGACATGTCGTCGATCTCGCGGGCGTGCTCGGGCGGGACCTCCTCGATGCCGACCCGGCCGAAGAAGCGGTGTCCGCTCTCGAGCAGCCCGGCCGTGCGCATGACGTAGAACGCCCCGGTCTCGTTGAAGTGCTTGGCTCGGTCCTGGCGCCGCGGACGGAATGCCTTGTCATGGCCCACGGCGACCGCCTCGGCGTCGTCATCGAGGCGCCAGAGGAACGAATGGTCCTCGACGGCGGAGAACACGACGTCGTCCTGCCCGTCGGCGACCCGGCACACGGCATTGTCGATCGAGGCGGAGTCGATGAACGGCGACGTGCACTGCATGAACACGGTGACGTCGAAGTCCTCGTCAAGGGTGTTCAGGGTGTGGATGATCGCCGATTCGCTCGTCGCCGTGTCCCCGGCGATCTCCGCGGGACGGTGGGACACCTCGGCGCCGGCCCGGATCGCCTCTGCGGCGATGCCGTCGTGGTCGGTCGAGACGATGACCCGGTCGATGCTCGGGGTGGCCTTCGCCGCGTTGATCGCCCGAGCGAGCAGCGAGACGCCCGCGACCTTCTGGAGGTTCTTCAGGGGGATGCCCTTCGATCCGCCGCGGGCGGGGATGATGGCGACGGTTCGCGATGTGTCCGGCTCTGATGTCCTCGTGTCCACCGAGGTGGGAGCGGGTGTCGCCGAGGCGGGAGCTGGGTGGTTCGGTATGGCGGTGTCAGTCACAATGCCCCGAACCTAACGACGGGCCGTGACGCGCAGGTGAACAGCCGGTGTCGCCGAGGCGACCCCGTCATGTCGAGTTCAGGTCAGCGCCAGGTGACGTTCCACATCCTGTTGTTCCACGCTTCGAACGGGATGACCTCGCCGGTGTAGATCGGCCAGAAGTACGCGAACGCGAGCACCGCGGCGGCGAGGATGAGACCGACGCCGAGGCGGCGGGCCAGGAGCGTCCACGACGGTCGGCGGCCTCGGCGGCGGGGGGCGCGGGCGGTTTCGGGGGTCGTCGGGGTGCCGGTGTCCGGGGACTGACCGGGGGTGGTCTGCGGTTCGGGAGCGGAACCCGGCGTCGCCGGGGACGGTCGGACCGCCTCGGCGAATGGGGGAGCGGGATTCCGCCGCCCCCACAGCAGCGCAAGGCAGTACGTGAGCGCGAGGACGACGAAGGGAACCATGACGATCGTGTAGAACGTGAAGATCGTCCGCTCCTGGTAGGCGAACCACGGCAGCCACGTCGCGGCGAGCCCGGCGAGGATGACCCCGCAGCGGACGTCGCGGCGGATGATCCACGCGGCGAGGACGATGAGGAGGGCGACCGGCGCCAGGCCCCAGATGACGGGGTTGCCCACCGAGGTGATCGCCGAGGAGCACCGGATCGCCTCGCATCCGAGGTCGCCCTGGTTGAGGGATTCGTAGTAGAACGACGTCGGCCGCCACTGGACGATCCAGCCCCACGGGTTGGACATGTAGGGGTGCTCGGCGTCGAGGCCGACGTGGAACGAGTACGCCGTGTAGTGGTAGCGCGCGAGCGAGGGCAGCCAGTACAGCCACGACGGGAGGGACTGCCACCAGCCGGGCGTCTCGGCCGCCCACTGCCGGTCCCAGCCGTCGTCGGAGAGGATCCAGCCCGTCCACGTCGCGATGTAGGTGATGAGGGCGACGGGCACGAGGGAGAGGAACGCCGGGATGCTGTCGCGGATGAGGGCGCCGAGCCACGGATGGACGACGCCGGCGCGGAAGCGGGAATGAACGTCCCAGGCGACGACGAGGATGCCGAACGCGGCCAGGGCGTAGAGGCCCGACCATTTCACGCCGGTGGCGAGCCCCAGGCTGATGCCCGCGGCGATGAGCCAGGGCCGGGCGCCGAGGCGGGGGCCGAAGTTGATCGCGTCGGCGAACTTGGCGCGGGCGGACTTCGCGGCGGGGCTCTGGGCTTCTGCGGCGGCGTTGGCTGCAGGACCGGCGGGGTCCGTTGCGGGATCGCCCGTCGGTGGGGGAGCGCCGTCGAGTCCCGCGGTCCAGCGGGCGAGCCGCTTCGTCACCTGCTCGCGGTCGAGGAGGATGAAGTAGAAGGCGAGCAGGATGAAGGCCATGAGCACGATGTCGAGCAGGCTCGTGCGGGAGTGGACGAAGTGCTCGCCGTCGACAGCGAGCAGGCCTGCGGCCACGCATGCGAAGAAGGCCGACCGGAACAGCTTCCAGGCGACGAGGCCGATGAGGAAGATCGTCAGGGTGCCGACGATGGCGACGGAGAAGCGCCAGCCGAAGGAGTCGTCGGCACCGAAGAGGTCGATGCCCCATCCGATGACCCATTTGCCCAGCGGCGGATGGACGACGTACTCGGGGCCGGACTCGATGACGCTCGGGTCGCCGGCGTTGAAGGAATCGTCGGCGTTCTCCGGCCAGGCGCGCTCGTAGCCGAAGGTGACGACCGAGTAGGCATCCTTGACGTAGTAGGTCTCGTCGAAGATCAGCCGCGGCGGGAAGTCGAGGCGGAAGAGGCGCAGGGCGCCGCTGATGAGCGTGATGACGATGAGCGCAGGCCACATCCAGACCGGTGCCCGGGTCGCCCACATGCCGGCGGAGAAGGTCTCCCTGCGCAGGGCCGCGGCTCCGGCGAGGACGGCTTCGCGCCGGCGGGCTCGGGTCTCGCGCGCGACGCGGCGCGATGGCCGCGCGGTCGGGCCACGGTCAGTGCCCCCTGCCTTGTCGTTGCTTGCAGACTTCTCGGAGTCGGGGGACGTCGACGAGATTGTGTCGCGCAGCGCTGCGGTCGCTGCAGAGGTCGCCGGAGTCGCCGGTGTGGTCGCTGCGGTCGAACCGGGGTCGGTCGTCGGTTCAGGGGCGCCTGTCGGTTCGGCGCGCCGCCTCGGCGATGGGGGATCATGGGGAGCTGTCATCACGGCCAAGTCTAGGGCGCGGTGTCGGTGAAGCCGTTCAGCGTTCGCACGGTCGTGTCTCGGACGTCGGCCCGCCTCGGCGCGGTTCGCACCTGCCTGCCGCGCCTCGTCGGGGGCCGTTGCGTCTTGACGGTGGCTGAGGTCAGACGCCGCTGACTGACGAGAACGGTCGCTGCTGAATTGAATTGCACAGCTGTGGGGAACTGACGTGAAGCTGGCGGTATCGCACGCGGGGGATGGCGGTTAGGCTGATCACTACAGGCATTGCATGACGTGCTGTGCGAGAAGTTCCGTGTACGAGCGAAGACGGTGATGAGAGTGTCGAACAACCCGAACTACCGCCCGAGCGACCCGCCCCAGGTCGGCTCCCAGCAGTTCGGCTCCGGATACGGAGCGTCCCAGCCATCGCCCGGTTACGGTTCCGGTCAGCCCGGCTACGGATCGGGCCAGACCGGCTACGGTTCAGGCCAGAACGGATATGACCAGGTCAGCTACGGTGGCGGCCAGTACACGGACTACGGTCAGTACCTCGACTCGGTGGGACCGTCGGGCGGGCAGCCCTCGATGAGCCAGCCCGGCGGTTTCAGCCAACCGGTCACCTACGGAACGTACGGCGCGCCGATGGTCGTCTACCGCAAGCCGAACGCGTTGGCCGGGTGGTCGATGTGGATGGGCATCATCGGCCTCGCCGGCGGTTTCGTCTGCTGGCTGCTTGCGATGATACCGGTCATCGGGTGGCTCTTCAGCTTCCTCGCGATGCTCCTGTGGCTGGCTCCGATCCTCGCGGTGATCTTCGGACACGTGGCGCGCGGCCAGATCAAACGCACCGGCGAAGACGGCCGCGGTCAGGCAACAGCGGGCCTCATCATGGGCTACATCAGCATCGGCCTGGCGCTCCTGGCCATCGTCATCATCGCGATCGTCGGCGCGAGCCTGTTCGCGATGTTCGCCGTGACGGCCTGAGGGGCGGGCTCGCCCTGTGTCTGCGGGGCGAACTCAGCACGTCTCTGACGAGCGGAGTCTGGGGCGCACCCCTTTCTCCGGCGGCACGCTGCTCCGCTGCGATCCGCCTGGCATCGGTCGCAGAGGAGGTCTCCGACGGCCGACGATGCAGGATTGCAACACGTTCGCCTTTGGTCTCGGTGCCGTGCTCGGTACGGTTGAGGGAGAATCCCCGAGGAGAGAAGTCATGAGCAGTCAGAACAACTGGAACAATCCCGATATGTACTACCAGCAGCCGCAGTCCGGGCAGCCGTCGAACAGCTACGATCCCAGCGGCTACCAGGCCGCGAACAACCAGCAGGTCGCGAACTACGGAAGCACGTACGGTCCCGCGAGCTACGGCAGCGCCGGAGTCGGCTACCAGCAGCTGGCACCCACCAACACCTTGGCGATCATCGCCCTGGTCGCCTCGATCTTCGGCACCGTCTCGGGCTTCTTCCTCGCGAGCATCGCCGGGATCGTCATGGGCCACATCGCCCGCAAACAGATCAGAGAGCGCGGCGAGCGCGGCGACGGCATGGCGATCGCCGCCCTCTGGGTCGGCTACATCGGCACCGGAATCTGGATCCTCATCGGACTGTTCATCATCTTCATCTACTTCGGTGTGTTCGCCCTGATCTTCGCCACCGGAGCAAGCGCTTCGTGACGCAGGAGCCCGGTATTTCTGAGCCTCTCGCCGGCGACGCCGACTCCTCCGAACACAGTTCCGACCTGAGCGAACACGGACCTGACCTCACCGGCGGACGACTCATCCTCGTCGGGACTCCGATCGGCAACCTCGGCGATGCGAGCCCGCGGATGCGGGAGGCCATCTCGACTGCTGACGTCATCGCCGCCGAGGACACCCGCCGTTTCCTCTCCCTCGCTCAGCGTTTGGGCATCGCGCACACGAAGCGCGTGCTCAGCGTCTTCGACCACAACGAACAGTCCCGCGCGCACGAGATCGTCGACCTCGTCCGCGGCGGGCAGACCGTCGTGCAGCTCAGCGATGCTGGGATGCCGGCGGTCTCCGACCCCGGATATCGCGTCGTCAGGGCGTGCGCCGAGGCCGATCTGCCGGTAACCGCGACGCCGGGGCCGTCGGCGGTGCTCATGGCGCTCGCCGTCTCCGGTCTGCCGAGCGACCGTTTCAGCTTCGAGGGCTTCCTGCCCCGGAAGTCCGGGGCTCGCAGGACGCTCTTCGAGGAGCTCAAGTCGGAGAAGCGGACGATGGTCTTCTTCGAAAGCCCGCACCGGATCGCCGAGGCGATGGACGACCTCGCGTCGGTCATCAGCCCCGACCGGCCGATGAGCATCAGCCGGGAACTGACGAAGACGTACGAGGAGACGCTGCGCGGCACCGTCGGGTCGCTGCGCGAGCTCGCCGCCGGTGGGCTGCGCGGGGAACTCACCCTCGTCCTCGCCGGCGCCACCGCAGTGGAGACGGCTCCGGAGGACCACCTCGGCGAGATGGAGGCGCTCATCGATTCGGGTGTGCGCGCGAAGGACGCGGCCGGCCAGATCGCGAAGCGCTTCGGCCTGTCCAAGCGGGAGATCTACGAGGCCTGGCTCCACCGCGAGTGACCCGGGGCCGTGCTGCGGGTCGTGCGCGGTCGGACTGTCGGGCCCGCCGGACGGTCCCACTCGTGTGCGATCGGCTGTGGACGGTTTGGGCTCACCTTCGTTTGGGCGGCTCTGTTAACAACGTGAGCCGCTCGTACTCGACAGAGCTCAAGCGGCGCGGGCGAGGTCTGCGGTCCGTTCAGCTGCGTGGTCTCACGCTTCCGATGTGCCTGACAGTGTCGATGAGTACTCGAATCCTGGCACTCTCGCCTGCGGTGATGCGTCTGTGAGGAACTGCGACGGCTAGCGACATGGAAGAACGGCGATGTCAGGAACGCCGACGCGGGTGCGGTGCCGTCGAGCCCCCTGGGGACACTGTGGGCACTTGTGCTCGCATAGCCTGTGGACGCTCATCGCGTTTCCACAGGGCACCCGCCGGCAGATGCGGCGGCCGACTGCCGGCGCCAGAGTGTGCGCATGGACGATCACAGGGAACAGCAGACGTGCAATGTGGTGACCTCTCAGACCCTGCGTGCAGCCGGGGTGACCAGCGTGGAGATCAGTCGAGCTGTCGACTGCTGTCTCATCCGCGTCTGCCGAGGGGTGTATTCGATCGCCGTCGCCTGCACCGTTCCTCGTCATGCGCGCATCCACGAGCTGATCACGGACACAGCGTGGACTGAGCAGTTCCAGGACTCTTCGATGGCCGAACGGATCGAGGATCGTGCGATTCGCGCCAAGTTGGCGCGTCTCGAGGTCATGCACTACCCGCATTATCGCCGGGGCGATGTCGTCTCCGGTGTGTCCGCAGCGCTTCTTCACGACCTGCCGATGTTCGACCTGCCATTGAGCCCGCTGACGGTCATGCATCCGACTGCGAGCACACTGAGCCCAGCCATCCGCCGCTTCCGGCGCGCGGTGCCCAGTGCTGATCGAGCGATCCTGTCTGACGTGGAAGTGACGAGCTCGATCCGCACCAGCCTGGACCTCATCGAGTACGGCGGCCCGGTTGCGGGATTCGCCGCCTTGGAGGCCACCCTGCGAAGAGGCGTCCACCAGCGGTACGGACTCAAAAAGCGTCTGGGGTTCGCCAATCCCCGT
This sequence comes from Brevibacterium sanguinis, assembly GCF_039528855.1. NCBI lineage: Bacteria > Bacillati > Actinomycetota > Actinomycetes > Micrococcales > Brevibacteriaceae > Brevibacterium > Brevibacterium sanguinis. The sequence continues at coordinate 40,695 of NZ_BAAAMB010000008.1, forward strand.
GTGCTCGCGGACATCGGCCGCAACCTCGTCGCCCAGGACTTCGCTCCTGCTGCTCTCCGACTGGCGCGTGGACGTAGACGAGCTCTCACCCTGCTTGAGCACATCTCTCCGCTGTCGGAAAGCTACGCGGAAAGTCGAAGCTCGTTCAATCTCCATCTCCTCGGCCTGCACGATTTCGACCAGCAGTGGAATGTCGCCCACGACGGGGACTTCCTCACGCGGCTGGACTTTCTCCACCGGCAGACGATGACGGCGCTGGCCGTCGACGGTTCCGGCAAGTACGAGGAGTTCGGACGCAGTCGCCTGAAGCGGGAGAGCTACCAGCACAACATGCTGCTGACGATGGGGTACAAGGTCGTCCACTTCGCCTTCAGAGACATTCTCAATCCGCAGGTGTTCGGGGCGAAGCTCTTCCAACAGGCGCCCGAGCTGCTGAAGTTCAGGGGCAAGCCCCTCCGGCTCTGAGCCTGTTCTGACCCGCCCTGCGTCGACCGGGAGGGGGTGCCGGTCGGGAGTTCTTGCCACAGCTCACCCTGGTTTCCAGAGCTCATGCCAAGAACCGAGCCCTCCAAACCAGGGTGAGCTCTAATGCCGTGGGGCTGCAGGCGCGCCTTCCCGCCGGCCCTGTGCGCGGGAACTCACCGCGCCCAGACCCGCCCCGCCGAGGCCCGCCCCGCCCCGTCGGCCACCAACGCACCCACCCCCGCGGACGCCGTCCGTCCCGCCGCTGCGCGTCCTTTAGACTGATTGACCTATGGGTTACTACGTGACAACAGCGATCGCCTACCCCAATGGGGCCATCCACATCGGGCATGCATACGAGTACATCGCCGCCGACACCATCGCGCGGTTCAAGCGCCTCGACAACCACGAGGTGTTCTTCGCCACCGGCACCGATGAGCACGGTCTGAAGATGCTCCAGGCGGCGAACAAGCTCGGCATCACTCCCAAGGAACTCGCTGACGACAACGCGAAGAACTTCCGCGACACCCAGCTGGCCCTCGGCTCGACGTTCGATCGGTTCATCCGCACGACCGACCCCGACCACTACGCGGCCTCGCAGGCGATCTGGCGCCGGCTCGAGGAGGCCGGCGACATCTACCTCGACTCGTACTCCGGCTGGTACTCGGTGCGCGACGAAGCGTTCTACACCGAGGACGAGACCGAGGTCGTCGATGGCGTGCGCCTGTCCAAGGAGACCCGCACCGAGGTGACCTGGACGGAGGAGGAGTCCTACTTCTTCCGTCTCTCGAAGTACCAGGACCGGCTCCTCGAGCTCTACCGCGACCACCCGGAGTTCATCGGGCCCGACTCCCGCCGCAACGAGGTCGCCTCGTTCGTCGCCTCCGGACTCAAGGACCTCTCGATCTCGCGCACGACCTTCGACTGGGGCGTGCCCGTGCCCGGCAACGACAAGCACGTGATGTACGTGTGGATCGACGCCCTGACGAACTACCTCACCGCCGCCGGCTACCCCGACGACGAGGAGGCCCTGGCGAAGTGGTGGCCGGCCGACGTCCATATCATCGGCAAGGACATCATCCGCTTCCACAGCGTCTACTGGCCGGCGTTCCTCATGTCTGCGGGCATCGAGCTGCCCCGCCGCGTCCACGCCCACGGCTTCCTCTTCAACGCCGGGGAGAAGATGTCGAAGTCCGTCGGCAACGTCGTCGATCCCATCGACCTCGTCGATGCGTTCGGTCTCGACACCGTCCGCTTCTTCCTCTTCCGCGAGTTCTCCTACGGCCAGGACGGCTCGTACACGAAGGACTCGATCATCACCCGCAAGAACGCCGACCTCGCCAACGAGTACGGCAACCTCGCCCAGCGCTCACTGTCGATGATCGCGAAGAACTGCGACGGCCAGGTTCCGCAGCCCGGTGAGCTCACCGAGGCGGACGAGACCCTGCTGGCGCTGGCCCGCGGCACGCTGGCGACCGCCCGAGCCCACGTCGACACCCAGTCGCTGCATCAGTATGTCGACGCGTGCTGGAAGGTCCTCTCCGAGGCCAACCGCTACTTCTCCGCGCAGGAGCCGTGGAAGCTGAAGAAGACCGATCCCGAGCGCATGGCCACCGTGCTGTGGGTGACGATCGAGGTCGTGCGCATCATCTCGATCCTCATCCAGCCGGTGATGCCCGAATCCGCGGGCCGGATCCTCGATCTCCTCGGGGTGCCCGCCGGTGTCGCCGAGGCGGGGGCGAAGGTCCTGCCGACCGCCGTCGAATCGGGGTCGGGTGCCGAAGTCATGGACACCGTGTCCGCGGGTGCCGCCGTCGGCGTCGTCGCCGGGGCGGGTGTCGCTGCCGCCGGCATCGCCCCGTCGTTCGCCGAGGAGGCCGAAGGCTCCGTGGCCGCCGCTGACATCGATCCCCGGTCGTTCGCCGCGATCGACTACCCGCTCGTGCCCGGCACACCGCTGCCGAAGCCCGAACCGGTGTTCCCGAAGTTCGTGGAGGAGACGGAGTAATGGCCTCGCGCGCCGCCGGAACGTATCCTCCGGTGCCCGAACCCCTGCCCCACCCGATCGTCGACACCCACACCCACCTCGACATCGGCACGGGGATGCGACTGCCCCTGGGTGCGGGCGAACCGGCTCCCGAGGTGACCCCGGACGACGATGAGGAGTTCCCCGACCTCGACTTCTTCTTCGACACCGCCGAGCAGGCCGGGGTGCGGCGGATCGTGCAGATCGGCTGCGACCTGCCGGCCGCTCGGTGGACGACGGCGCTCGTGGCCTCCCAGTACACGGGCCGCGCCGGTGCCGCCGATGCGAATGGGAGCCGGGCCGCAATTGGCGACAGTCACGCCGCTGCGAACGGCAGCCAGACCGACGCGAATGGTCGAAGCGCGGCGTCTGCCCTCATCGACCCGAGAGTCGTCGCGACAGTGCCGGCCCCGCCTGAGAGCCCGCGCACGTGGATGCTCGGCGGCGCGGCCCTCCACCCGAACGAGGCTCCGCGGCTGGCCGAGGCCGGTCTGCTCGATGATGCGCTCACCGAGATCGAAGCCCTTGTGACGAGCACTGACCGGATGCGTGTCGTGGGGGAGACCGGCCTCGACTACTTCCGCACCGGCGAGGACGGGATCGCCGAGCAGCAGCGGTCCTTCCGCGCCCACATCGAGATCGCCAAGCGCACCGGCCGCGCCCTGCAGATCCACGACCGCGAGGCCCACGCCGATGTGCTGCGCATCCTCCGCGAGGAGGGCGCCCCCGAGGTGACGATCTTCCACTGCTTCTCCGGCGACGAGGCGATGGCCCGCGAATGCGCCGAGGCCGGTTACTTCATGTCGTTCGCCGGCAACATCACGTTCAAGAACGCCGATGAGCTGCGCAGGGCCGCCGCGAGCGCCCCGCTCGAGCTGCTCCTCACCGAGACCGACGCCCCATTCCTCACCCCGCACCCCTACCGCGGCAAGCCCGGCGGTCCGTACCTCACCCCGATCACCGCGAGAAAGCTCGCCGAGGTGCGCGGGATGGACGCCGGTGACCTCGCCGAGGCGGTCTGGACGAACGCGGAGACCGCGCTCGGCAGCTGGGACTGATGACGGGGAGCCTGCGAGTCAGCCGGTATGGCGACCGGGGCGGACCGGCATCGCGGCCACAGCTGACCAGCCACGTGTGACCGGCCGGGGCTAGGTGACGCCGAATGGCTGCATCGAACGGCGGCGCCGACCACGCGGAGACGACGGGTCACGACGGTGAGGTCACGGCCGCCTCGGCGGTGGTGTCCGTCTCACCCTGAGAACCCGGGAAACGGTCCTGACGGCACGTGACCTGCGACGATGGCAACGGCCGCGATCGCCGAGAATCCGGGAGTCTGGGAACTTCCTGTTACGGATTCGTGATCTTTTGCGTTACATGTAACGAATCGGTTACAGTGGACGAGTTGCAAACAGCTGATCAACTCTGCTCGGGGATATTTCTGTGATTGATTTTCTCAAGAACCGCAAGGTGCAGATCGCCGCACAGGCGGTCGTCATCACCGGTCTCGTCGGTGGCACCGGCGCCGTACTCACCATGAACAAGCCCGTCACCCTCGAGGTGAACGGCGAGCCGAAGGAGATCCGCACGTTCGGCGGAACCGTCGGCCAGATTCTCGACAGCCAGGACATCGACCTCGAGAAGAACGATGAGGTCAAGCCCGGCATCGACACGAAGATCGACCGCGATATGACGGTCACGGTCAACACCGCCAAGGACATCTCGCTCACCGTCGACGGCAAGAAGACCGACGAGTGGACGAACGCGAACACCGTGGGTCAGGCGCTCGCCGACCTCGGCGTCGACGCCAAGGACGCCGACCTCAGCGCCGATGCCAACGACAAGCTCGAGGTCGAGAGCCCGACCGACATCGCGGTGACGACCGCCAAGGCGCTCACCGTCGTCGCCGACGGCAAGGACGTCAAGGTCACGGCTCCGGTCGAGACCGCAGAGGACGCCCTCAGCGAGGCGAAGGTCGAACTCGGCAAGGACGACTTCCTCTCCGTGCCGATGAGCGCATCGGTCACCGACGGCCAGGTTCTCACCGTCAACCGGGTGGAGAACAAGACCGTCAAGGAGAAGGAAGACATCAAGCCCGAGACCCAGACCAAGAAGTCGGACTCGCTCTACGTCGGCGAGACGAAGGTCGAGGACAAGGGCAAGGCCGGTGAGAAGGAAGTCGAGTACGCGGTCAAGACCATCAACGGCGACGAGGTCGAGAAGGAGAAGAAGGGCGAGAAGGTCCTCTCCGAACCGCAGGCCAAGGTCGTCGTCGAGGGCACGAAGAAGAAGGAAGCCCCGGCGCCGAAGGACGACTCCGGTTCCGGCTCCGGTGGCAGCGACTCCGGTGACTCCGGCTCCGGCGGCAGCGACTCCGGCGACTCGGGTTCGGGCTCCAGTGGCGGCGGTTCGATGTCGACCGAGGAGATCAAGGCGATGCTCGGCGGACCCGGCTCGAAGTGGTACCAGGTCGCCAAGTGCGAATCGAACTTCAACCCCCGCGCGGTCAACAAGCAGAACAACGCGCACTTCGGACTCTTCCAGTTCAAGCTCGCCACCTGGCGCAGCGTCGGCGGATCGGGCAACCCGATCGACGCCAGCCCGCAGGAGCAGTTCGACCGTGCGAAGAAGCTGCAGGCGAAGGCCGGCTGGGGCCAGTGGGCCTGCGCGTGACCTGCCTCGTCTGAGCAGTAACGCGCTGAGCGCGGCGGCCTGAGCAGGGCGGTTGCGCGAGCAGAACAGCTGAATGGCAGAAGAGGGACTCCGGAAGATTCCGGGGTCCCTCTTCCGCATCCCCGCCGAAGCGTGTCCGTCCGGGCCCTCGCCGAGGCGGTCCACCGCGGCCACCGGGCGTGCCCGTTCCGCCTGCGTCGGCACCCTCGCCGAGGCGGCCTCCCCGCCCCGACGCCAAGCGGCCTTCCCCTCACCCTGAGCTTTCGCCGAGAGCGTGACAATTCTTTGGCACTCGAGTTGACCGAGTGCTAAAGGAGTCATAGAGTCGAATTAGCACTGACGCTCAGTGAGTGCCAGTTTCATGAAGACGGTCGAACTCCTCGGCACCCGCGACGACGAGAGGTTCCTCAGGCAGCCGCCGCCGTCTGACTTCACGCAAGTTATTCACCCAGCGAAGGGAGAGAGCCCGATATGTCGGTCTCCATCAAGCCACTCGAAGATCGGATCGTCATCCGTCAGGTCGAAGCCGAGCAGACCACTGCCAGCGGTCTGGTCATTCCCGATACCGCCAAGGAGAAGCCGCAGGAAGGCGAAGTCGTCGCAGTGGGCCCCGGCCGCGTTGCTGACAACGGCAACCGCGTTCCCGTCGACGTCGCTGTCGGCGACAAGGTCATCTACTCGAAGTACGGCGGCACCGAAGTCAAGTACGCCGGCGAAGAGTACCTCGTTCTCTCGGCGCGCGACGTGCTCGCCGTCATCGGCTGAATCCACCTGAACAACGCTTAGAGAACAGGAGGACGAATGCCTAAGAATCTGGAATTCAACGACGAGGCCCGTCGTTCACTCGAAAAGGGTGTCAACACTCTCGCTGACACCGTCAAGGTGACCCTGGGACCCCGCGGACGCAACGTCGTTCTCGACAAGAAGTGGGGCGCCCCCACGATCACGAACGATGGTGTCACCATCGCGCGTGAGGTCGAGCTCGACGATCCCTACGAGAACCTCGGCGCACAGCTGGCCAAGGAAGTCGCCACCAAGACCAACGACATCGCCGGTGACGGAACCACCACCGCGACCGTCCTGGCTCAGGCCTTCGTCAACGAAGGTCTGCGCAATGTCGCCGCAGGTGCCGCCCCCGGCGCGCTCAAGCGCGGCATCGAGACCGCCGTCGAGGCCGTCTCGGACGAACTCGGCTCCATCTCCCGCGATGTCGCCGGTTCCGAGGAGATCGCCCACGTGGCCGGTCTGTCCGCCCAGTCCGAGGAGATCGGCTCGCTCATCGCCGATGCCTTCGACAAGGTCGGCAAGGACGGCGTCATCACCATCGACGAATCCCAGGCTTCCGACGTGGAGCTGGAGATCACCGAGGGCATGCAGTTCGACAAGGGCTACCTGTCCCCGCACTTCGTCACCGACGCCGACCGCCAGGAAGCCATCCTCTCCGATGCGCTCATCCTCATCAACCAGGGCAAGATCTCCAACATCCAGGAGCTCCTGCCCGTCCTCGAGAAGGTGCAGCAGGCCGGCAAGCCGCTGTTCATCATCGCCGAGGACATCGAGGGCGAAGCGCTGTCGACGCTGGTGGTCAACAAGCTGCGCGGCATCCTCAACGTCTGCGCCGTCAAGGCTCCCGGTTTCGGTGACCGCCGCAAGGCCATCCTCGAGGACCTCGCCGTCCTCACCGGTGGTCAGGTCGTCACCCCGGACATGGGCATGAAGCTCGACCAGGTCACCCTCGACGAGCTCGGCAACGCCCGCACGATCACCGTCACCAAGGACACCACCACCATCGTCGATGGTGCCGGTGCCGATGACGCAGTGGCCGGGCGCGTCGCCCAGATCCGCTCCGAGATCGAGAACACCGACTCCGACTGGGATCGTGAGAAGCTGCAGGAGCGCTTGGCCAAGCTCTCCGGTGGCGTTGCGGTCATCAAGGTCGGCGCCGCCACCGAGGTGGAGCTCAAGGAGCGCAAGCACCGCGTCGAAGACGCCGTGTCCGCGACCCGTGCGGCCATCGAGGAAGGTGTCGTCGCCGGTGGCGGTTCGGCACTCATCCACGCCGCCAAGGTGCTCGACGGCAAGGACTTCGGTCTCGACTACGACGGTGCCACCGGTGTGGAGATCGTCAAGCGCGGAATCGTCCAGCCCCTGCGCTGGATCGCCGAGAACGCCGGCCAGGACGGCTACGTCGTCGTCTCCAAGGTGCAGGACCTCGAGTCCGGCCAGGGATACAACGCCGCCACCGACTCCTACGGCGACCTCATCTCCGCAGGCATCATCGACCCGGTCAAGGTCACCCGTTCGGCTCTGCGCAACGCAGCGTCGATCGCGGCCCTGGTGCTCACCACCGAGACCCTGGTCGTCGAGAAGAAGGACGACGAGGACGAGGACTGACCTCCCCGACCCGTCCCCTCACGGGCTGATCGGATCACCGCAGGCTCGAGCAGCCTGACGGCCCGGTCGGCCCGAGGACACCGCGAATGGCCCGGAACACTGCGTTCCGGGCCATTCGTGCGTTTCAGTCCGCTTCGAGGATCGCGGCGAGCCGATCGAGGTCGGCGGCCACCGCCGCCGCGTCGCGGTCGACGTCCGCAGCGCTCATCCCCGCGCGGTGGACGACGGTGAAGGCGACCTCGCTGACCTCGCCGTGGGGGAGGACCCGGAAGGGATTGTGATTGACCGTGCCGTCGGGGAACACGACGTCGTGGTCGAGGACGCCGGCACTCCGATCGCCGGTGAACCGGACTTCGACCGTGCCCATCGGGGAGTCGGTGATCCAGCGCCCTCCCTCAAGCCGGATTCCCGAGCTCAGCCCCGCCGCCCACGCCGGCAGGTTCGCCGGGTCGCCGGCGTACGCGGCCACCGCGGCGGGGGAGCGGTCGATGAGTCGGGAGATCGTGCGCGTCGCATCATCCATGGCCCCAGTAGACCACAGGAGCGCGAGATCGGCCTCCGGCAACGTGAATTCGCGCTCCAGGAAGGCGGGGCAGGGTCGGCCGCGGGCAAACCCCGAGGTCACAGGCCCTCCGTTGATTCATCATGTGAGGGGTGCCATACTCGTCAACGGTTGAATATTCATTCACCTTTGCGAGAGAGGGGCGCTGTGGCCCACCTGGAGACTGCCCGAAGTCGTGCCAACACCGCGCAGCGGCGCGCACGCATCGAACATGCGGCGCGCTTCGTCGTCGCCGACGGCGGGTTCGCCGCCGCGACCGTCCCCGCCGTCGCCCACGCCGCGTCGTGCACCACGGGGGTCATCGACAGCTGCTTCGACGACCGCGACGAGCTCCTGGCGTCGGTGTTCGCCGCTGCCGCCGGACGTGAGCTCACGGTCATCACCGAGGCGGTCGACGCGTGCTCGACGCCCGAGGCCGTCGTCGGGGCCGTCGTCGACGTCTTCATCCGCCGAGCGGTCGCCGGCCGCGGGCTGGCCTACGCTCTCCTCCTCGAAGAGGTTCCCGAACCCATCCAAGCCCAGCGCCGTGCCCTGCGCCGCGGATTCGTCGCCGCGATCTCCACGGCGCTCATGCGCTGCCTCGGCCCCGAATTCCCCACCGAGCTCTTCGCCCGATCGCTTGTCGGAGCCGTCAGCGAGAACGTCGTCGACCTCCTCGATCCGGCCCGGAGCACCCCGAACCCGCTCGAAGTCGAATGGATCGTCGACCGCGTCTCCGCGTTCTCCCGGGCAGCGCTGACCGCAGTGCCCCGCGACGGTGCCCTCACCGTGACCCCGCAGGCCTCCGCAGGGCGCCCGGGTATCTCCGCCTCGTAGACTGGGCACCATGCCCCGCAGCCCCCTTCCGCCCCGAGACGGCATCTCGGCAACGTCGCTGCGGGCGCCCGGGGGTCTGGCCACCCATGACAAGGCCCACCTGCCCGTGCCCACCTCGATCGGCGCCTGGCTGGTATCCGAATTCCCTCACGCCACCGACCTCGAGCTCCGCAGCCTGGTCGCCCGGTCGACGACCGAGCTCGAGGGTCTGCGCGCCGCGGCCGACGAACGCCACCACTCTGCCCCGCGTGACGGGGGCGACCTCATTCCCGGTCAGCTCAGCGATGCCGCCGGCAGGCCGGTGGCCTGGGGTGATCCCGTCGATCCCGGCGGCTTCTACTTCTTCCACCGACCGGTGCCCGCCGAGGCGCGGATTCCCTACGAGGTGGCGATCGTCTTCGAGGACGAGGACCTCCTCGTCGTCGACAAGCCGCACTTCCTCGCGAGCACTCCCAACGGCCGCTTCGTCCGCGAATGCGTCGTCACCCGACTCCGCGTCGACCTCGACCAGCCCGACCTCGTCGCCATCCACCGCCTCGACCGCATCACCGCCGGCCTCCTCATCCTCTCGAAGCGGCCGGCGACCCGCGGCCGCTACCAGCGGCTCTTCCAGGACCGGCAGGTGACGAAGACGTACCGGGCGCTCGCGCCCACCCCGCCCGCCGACCTGTCCTTCCCCCTCGAACGGCGCACCCGCCTCCACAAGCCCGCCGGGGGCCGGCAGGTCATCGAGGTGCCCGGGGAGGTCAATGCGATCAGCCGGATCGACCACCTCGGCGAGATCGAATCCCACGGCCGCGGGACCGGACGGGTGAGCGAATACCGGCTCGCACCCCTCACCGGCAAGACCCATCAGCTGCGCGTGCACATGAACGCCCTCGGGCTGCCGCTGCTCGGCGATCCGGTCTACCCGGTCGATCGCAGCCCCGACCCCTACGACTTCTCCGCACCGCTCCAGCTGCTCGCCGCGATGATCGACTTCACCGACCCGCTGACCGGCAGCCTCCGGCACTTCGAGACCGGGCTCGACCTCGACCGCACGGGACAGGGGATGCGGCAGGCGTAGTGGGTCGGCGACGCGGAAATGAGACGGACACGGTAGCCTGGAGGTATGAGTCCCAACGCCCCCGGATGCACCTCTGAGGCGATCGTCGCCCTGGTCCGGACCCGAATCACGAACGGTGAGTACCCTGCGGGGTCACCGGTGCGCGATGGTGCGCTCGCGAAGGAATTCAACGTCTCGCGCAATACCGCCCGCGAGTCCCTCAGCCTGCTCCGTCACGCCGGCCTGCTCACCCAGGAGCCCAACCGCGGCTTCTTCGTCCGCACCTTCGGCATCGACGAGCTCAAGGATCTCTACCGGGCCCGCCGGGTCTTCGAGATCCGCGCCGTCCAGGAATCCCAGGACGCCTCCGACGAGGCGATGGCCGCTGTCGAGGCCTCCGTCGTCCGCGCCGAGACCGCCCCGGAGAACGAGAGCTGGGCCGATGCCCAGGAGCACTCGGCCTCGTTCCACCGGGCGATCGTCGGTCTGCTCGGCTCGCCGCTGCTCGACGAGTTCTACCTCAACCTCATGGCGCGGCTGTCGACGACGTTCTCCCGCTCCCCGGAGCCGGGCAAATACCATTCGCACTGGGCGAACCCGCACCGCGACATCCTCGAGAAGATCAAATCGGGCGACCGACAGGGCGCCGAAGGGCTGCTGCGCATCCACCTCGACGACTCCGAGGCCTCGACGCTCGACCTCGCCCGCTCCGTCGGCGCCGGCCGCTGAGGCTGGGGCGGGCACCGTCCCGACCGCCTCGGTGAGCTGACCAGGACACCCGTCCGACCGCCTCGGCGGGCTGACCAGGGCACCCGTCCGACCGCCTCGGCGGGGTGTCCATTCTCACAGCCCGCGGCAGTTGAAACTGTGGATCGTCCACATGCCGCTTCGATACCATTGATCAACTGATCTCTCCGCGTCGAAAGGCTGGTCTCATGGGGAACCTCGAGCCCGCAAACGATCCGTTCTCTCTCACTGGGCTCACGTATGACGACGTTCTGCTCCTGCCCGGCGACACCGACGTCATTCCCTCGGAAGCCTCGACGACGACGCGCCTGACCAAGGAGATCGAGCTCAACATCCCGCTCGTCTCCGCGGCCATGGACACCGTCACCGAATCGCGGATGGCCATCGCCATGGCCCGCATCGGAGGACTCGGCATCATCCACCGCAACCTGTCGAAGGAAGACCAGGCCGACCAGGTCGACTACGTCAAGCGGTCCGAGTCCGGGATGATCAACGACCCCCTGACGATCACGCCGGAGAAGACGCTCGAGGAGCTCGACGAACTCTGCGGTCGCTACCGCATCTCCGGTCTGCCCGTCGTCGACGAGAACGATGTGCTGCTCGGCATCGTCACCAACCGCGACCTCCGCTTCGTCTCCCGCAGCGAATTCCCCACGCGCACCGTCGCCGAGACGATGACCCCGATGCCGATCGTCACTGCCCCCGTCGGCGTCGCACCCGAGAAGGCGTTCGAACTCCTCGCCGACAACAAGGTCGAGAAGCTCCCGCTCGTCGACGAGAACAACGTCATCAAGGGCCTCATCACCGTCAAGGACTTCGTCAAGACCGAGGAGTACCCGCTCGCGACGAAGGACGCCGAGGGCCGTCTGCGCGTCGGCGCGGCCGTCGGCTTCTACGGTGACGCCTACGATCGCGCCGGTCTCCTCGCCGAGGCGGGCGTCGACGTCCTCGTCGTCGACACCGCGAACGGCCACGCCCGCGGCGTGACCGACATGATCAAGACGATCAAGGCCGACCCGGCGTTCTCCCACGTCCAGATCATCGGCGGCAACGTCGCCACGCAGGAGGGCGCGCAGGCACTCATCGACGCCGGAGTCGACGCCGTCAAGGTCGGCGTCGGACCGGGATCGATCTGCACGACCCGCGTCGTCGCCGGTGTCGGCGTCCCGCAGGTCACCGCCATCCACCTCGCCGCCCAGGCCGCCCGCGCCGCCGGCGTCCCGGTCATCGGCGACGGCGGCCTCCAGTACTCCGGTGACATCGGCAAGGCGCTCGTCGCCGGTGCCGACACCGTCATGCTCGGCTCGCTTCTCGCCGGCTGCGACGAGTCCCCGGGCGAGCTGATCTTCGTCAACGGCAAGCAGTACAAGGCCTACCGCGGCATGGGCTCGCTCGGCGCGATGGCCCCCCGCAAGGGCAAGTCGTACTCGAAGGACCGCTACTTCCAGGCCGACATCGCCACCGACACCGAGCTCATCCCCGAGGGCATCGAAGGCCGCGTCGCCTACCGCGGACACCTCAAGCAGGTCGCCCACCAGCTCACCGGCGGACTGCGCCAGACGATGTTCTACGTCGGCGCCCGCACGATCGACGAGCTCAAGGCCAAGGGCAAGTTCGTCCGCCTGACGACTGCTGGGCTCAAGGAGAGCCACCCGCACGACATCCAGATGACCGTCGAGGCACCGAACTACGTCTCGAAGTGAGCGTCTGGTCGCAGTGAGCGGCTGAGCACAGTGAGCGGCTGAGCACAGTGAGCTTGTGAGCGGCCCTCACCGAGGTGGGGCCGCGGTCCGACTCACGGTGCGGATGCGCCCTGCTTCGCGGTCCACGCGACGACATCGACGAACGGCTGCGCCCCCCGGGTTCGGGGGTCGCAGCCGTTGTCTGTGATGAGCATCACACGACGAATTCTCGGGCGGTTCTCGACGTGGCCGTGACCGTCGCGATCCGCGCGCGCTCGCGCCCGATGGCACCTCTCCGGCACCCGGCAGTCACGCCTGTAGTCCTCTGACCTGGGCTTTCGCTCAGCACTTTTCGTCTTACTTAGGGTAGGTTTCCCTAATGCATCCGGGTTGACCCGGGACGCAGACGAAGGAGGCAACGAACGCTCATGACTGCTCAGCACTCAGTGACACCCGCACCGCCGTCCCCCACACGCGACGACTACTCACACGACTACGACCCGCACGACCCTGGCGTGCACGTCCACGACGCGCATAACCTTGGCGTGCACGACGACGCGCACAGCCCTGGCGCACACGACGACGACACCCACATCCACGACATCGTCGGCATCGGCATCGGGCCCTTCGGACTCGGGCTCGCCGCCCTGTCCGATCCGCTGCCCGACGTCGACGCCGTCTTCCTCGACCAGCGCGCGGAGTTCCGCTGGCATCCGGGCATGATGATCGAAGGCGCGACCATCCAGGTGCCCTTCCTCGCCGACCTCGTGACCATGGCCGATCCCACATCGCCGTACTCGTTCCTCCAGTTCCTCAAGGACCGCGAGCGCCTCTACCCGTTCTTCATCCGCGAATCCTTCTACCCGCTGCGTGCCGAATACGACGAGTACTGCCGGTGGGTGGCCGCCCAGCTGAGGACGCTGCGCTGGAACCGCACGGTCACCTCGGTGACCAATGACGGCGGCATCTACCGGATCATCGCCGAGGTGACCGACGCCTCCGGTCGGATCGTCGACACCGAGACCTACCGCGCGAAGCACGTCGTTCTCGGCGTCGGCACCGCACCGGTCCTTCCCCCGGCGCTGCAGGCCCTGACCAGCGGTGACGCCGAAGCGGCCGGCAACGGCCCCGTCATCCACACCGCGGACTACCTGGCCAACCGTGAGCGGCTGCTCGCGGCGGGGTCGGTGACGATCGTCGGCAGCGGACAGTCCGCCGCGGAGATCTACCGGGACCTCATCGAGGACGCCGAGGACCGCGGGGTGAGCGTCGACTGGATCACCCGCTCGCCCCGGTTCTTTCCGATGGAGTACACGAAGCTCACCCTGGAGATGACGTCACCGGAGTACACCGACCACTTCCGCGCCCTGCCCGATGACCTGCGCGGACGCATCGGACGCGAGCAGCGCAGCCTCTACAAGGGCATCAGCGCGGACCTCATCGACGACATCCACGACACGCTCTACCGGCTCAGCCGCGGCGGTCGGCGACTCCTGACGACCCTCGTCACCGATGCGGAGCTCATCTCCGCCCGTCCCGCCGAGGCGGCCGCCGGGTACGCGCTGACCTTCCGCAGCCCTGTGCTCGGGCAGACCTTCACCCGGGCGGCCGGCGCCGTCGTCGCCGCCACCGGGTACCGCGCCGGTGTCCCGGCGTTCCTCGGTCCGCTGGGCTCGGAGATCCGCCGCGACCGGGAGGGGCGCCTCGACATCAGCCGCGACTACACCGTCAATGCGGCCGGCACGATCCACGCCCTCGGCATCGAGGAGCACACTCACGGCGTCACCGGGCCCGACCTCGGTTTCGGACCGTGGCGGGCCTCCGTGGTGCTCTCCCGGGTCACAGGCCGTGAACCCTATCCCATCGAGCGGTCGATCGCATTCCAGACCTTCGGGGTACCCGGCACCGAGGCGGCCGCCGAGCCAGGCCGCCCCACCGAGGAGACCGCGCACGCCGCCGACGCATCCGTCCCCACGAAGGAGATGACCCACGCATGAGCACCGCGACGACGACCGACACGATGGACGATGCCGGTGCAGGCACTGACCTCGACACCTGCCCGACGACCGACACCAGCCGCACGACCGGAACTGCGGCGAGCGGACCTGCCGCGACCACGCTGCCCGCGGCAGGGGATGCCGGAGCCGCCGAGATCGCCCGGTCGATCTCGATCGTTCCGCTCGACCCGAAGGGCCACGCCGAGGAGGTCCACGCCTGGCTGACCCACCCGCGTTCGCACTTCTGGCAGATGACCGACTTCGACCGGCAGGCCGTGCGGTCCTACCTCGAGGCGATCCGCTCCTCACCGGATGAGAACGGCTGGATCGGGCTCATCGACGGGGAGCCTGCCTTCTACGTCGAAACCTATGCGCCGTCGCTGCTCATCCCCACCGCTGTCGTCGCCGAGGAGCCCGGCGACATCGGGATGCACCTCCTCATCGCCCCACCGCAGGGCCGGCCCCGCCGCGGCCTCACCGACGCCGTCATGGCGCGCGTCATCGACTTCTGCCTGCGCCCGCATGCGCAGGGCGGACGCGGGGCCAGCCGCGTCGTCGTCGAACCCGACGTCGGGAATGCGGCGATCCACGCGAAGAACGCGGCCGCCGGCTTCCGCGTCATCGCCGAGGCGGAGGTGCCGCTGGGGGAGGCGACGAAGACCGCGCTCGTGAGCACGTGCACCCGCTCTGACTTCGCGACCAGCCGCCTCGGGCGGCTCCTCGCCGGAGCCGGTGGCACCGGGAAGGGCGGGAGCGACCCCGAGCATCTCACGCAGGACGACTATGCCCACCTCACTCCTGAGACGTTCGCCGTGGTGAGCCGCTATCTCGTCGCGAAGGCGATCGCCGAGTTCGCCCACGAACGGCTCATCGCCCCCAGCCAGAACGCTGAGGCCGGCGAGCACGCCTGGATGCTGGTGATCCCGGCCGACCCCGACGACCCGGGAAGCGAGCTGGATGACCACTCGGGTGCCCCCGTCATCCACTACACGTTCGAGGCGCGCGTCCTCCCGCTCGAGCACTGGGTCATCGACGAAGCGAGCATCACGCGGTTCCGGGACGGGCGGGCGGTCAACCTCGATGCGCAGGAGTTCGTCCTCGAACTCCAGGACAGCCTCGGCGTGCCCGAGGACCTCATCTCGACGTACCTCGAGGAACTCGCCTCGACGGTGGCCGGCAGCGCGTTCAAGCTCACCGCGGCGCGCAGGGGTGAGCGCCCGGATTCCGCGGCGCTCGCCGATGCCGACTTCCAGACGATCGAGGCGGCGATGACCGAAGGCCACCCCGGCTTCATCGCGAACAACGGGCGCATCGGATTCGGACTGCGCGACTACCGCAGGTGGGCGCCGGAGACCGGCACACGCAACCGCCTCGAATGGGTCGCCGTCGACCGGGAGCAGTCGCACCTGGCGCTCAGCGACGGACTCGATGAGGACGACCACCTCAGGTGGGCGCTCAGCGACGACGAACGCGAGCTCTTCGGCAGCCGCCTCGCCGCCGCCGGCAGGCGCCTCGAGGACGTGCACCTCATGCCGATCCATCCGTGGCAGGCCGACCACCGGCTGGCGATCACGTTCGCCGCCGACATCGCCCGCGGCGGACTCATCCCGCTCGGGCCCGGCCTCGACGAACACCAGGCGCAGCAGTCGCTGCGGACGTTCTTCAACCATTCGCGACCGGGCGCGCCGTATGTCAAGGTCGCGCTCGCGGTGCAGAACATGGGGTTCCTCCGCGGACTCTCGCCGACCTATATGCGCGACACCCCCGCGATCAACGACTGGGTCGCTCGCCTCGTCGACGGTGACCCCGCGTTCGCCGCCTCCGGGTTCCGTCTGCTGCGCGAACGCAGCGCGATCGGCTACACCGGCGACGTCTACCACCGCACCCGTGCGACGAACCCGCACCGGAAGATGCTCGCCGGGCTGTGGCGGGAGAACCCGCTGCCGCTGCTCACCGACGGCCAGCGGACGATGACGATGGCGGCCCTGCTTCACCGCGACCACCTCGGCGAATCCCTCGTCTCCCACCTCATCCGCCGGTCGGGTCTGGGTGCGGAGGACTGGGTGCGGGCCTACCTGGGGGCGTATCTGCAGCCGCTCGTCCACGGGCTGCTCGCTCATGATCTCGTGTTCATGCCGCACGGGGAGAATCTCATCCTCATCCTCGACGCCGATGTCGTCACCGGGGTCTTCATGAAGGACATCGGCGAGGAGGTCGCCTACCTCGGCGAGGGGAAGCTGCCGCCCGCCGTCGAGCGGATCCGCGCGGTCGTTCCCGGTGAGGAGAAAGCGCTCGCGATCTTCACCGATGTCTTCGACGGGGTGCTGCGGCACCTGGCGGGGATCCTCGACGTCGACGGACTGCTCGAGGCCTCCCGGTTCTGGGCGCTCGTCGCCGAGGTGCTCGACGCCTATCAGGGAGAGAAGGCCGAGGCGGCACGCGGCATCGCCGGCGACATCGATCTGCGGGCGCCGCGGTTCAAGCATTCGTGCCTCAACCGGCTGCAGCTGCGCAACACGAAGGAGATGGTCGACATCGGCAACCAAGCCGACTCGCTGATCTTCGCCGGCACCATGCGCAACCCGGTGGGGCGCTGATCCCGCGCGGGGACCCGTACGCTGATCCCGCGCGGTGACGCTGGGCGGGGTTCGGCGGTGCCGCTAATATCGATCCCACGGCCGCCCATTCCGGGGCGGTCGCCGGGGTCGAGGCACCGGACCGTTTCGAAGGCGCACACATGGGCAAGCAGAACGACCGGCCGACACTGGCCACGGTCGCCGAACGCGCCGGTGTGAGCATCAAGACCGCGTCCCGGGTGCTCAACGGGGAGAAGCACGTCGCCAGCGCCACGGCCGCGAAGGTCGAGACGGCCGCCGAGGAGCTCGGCTTCCGCCTCAACTCCGCGGCCCGGCGCCTGCGCGAAGGCAGCCGCTCGCCCTACATCGGGGTCGTCCTCTCCGACATGGACGACCCCCTCCAGGTCCGCCTCCTCGCGCGGCTCGAAGCCGACCTGGCCGAGCGGGGGCTGCGGACCGTCGTCACCGTCACCGGGGGAGACGCGGAGCTCGAACGCACCTTCGTCGACGAATGCCTCAGCGGTGACATGTCGGGCATCTGCGTCGTCTGCTCCCAGCCGGAGTCGGCGAGCATCTACGCGACGATCTCCCGGGGTCCCGCCGCGGCGAAGACCGGTGAGATGGCCGTCGTCTCCCTCGACCCGGCGGTCACGGGGCCGGGCATCGTCACGCTCGCCGCCGACGATGTCGACGCCGGACGGCGGGCCGCCGAACAGCTCGTGCGCCACGGCCACATCAGCATCGGCGTCATCGGAGACCGAGCCCACCTTGAATCGCAGAAGCGCAGGCTCGCCGGGATCCGCGAGGTCCTCGGCGACCGCGGCGACATCGGGTGGCGGGCCTTCCTCGACGAGGATGCGCACGACCAGGCGAGTGCGAAGAACGTCGTCGCCGCCCTCCTCGGCTCCCGGGCCGCTCCGACCGCGCTCATCACGCTCTCGGCGACCGTGACGAAGGGCGCGATCGACGCCAGTCGCCGCCTCGACCAGTGGCCGGCCGTCGTCGGGATCGACGACTTCCCCGGCGCGGATCTGCTCGACGTCACCGTCGTCGACGCCGACATCGATGCGATGTCCGCCGAGGCGGTCCGGCTCCTCGACGGGGGCGTGCCGGAGCGTGGGGCGGGGCGGGGCAACGGGGCGCGAGGCGACACCGCGGCATTCGCCCGCGTCCACCTCATCCGCCGCGGCAGCGGTGAGGAGTCACCCCGGCAGGTCTCCGGGCGCTGAGTCGACGCGACAGAGGAATCACCGGACAGATGGTTGACAAACGACACCGGTGGGCGAAATATGTTGACCAGCCTGACAACGTTGTCAGAATGATGAAAGGTTTCGCGAATGCGCAGGTTCCGCCCCCAGTCACACGCACAGAAATCGTCTCTCACCGCCGTGCCCTCCTCGCTGAGGAAGCCGCGCCGGCTCGCGGTGCTCGGCGCCGCGGTCGCGATCTCCGCCCTCGCGCTCAGCGGCTGCGGCAATCAGAAGGGCCAGGGCAACGAGGCCGCCGATTCCGGCGGCGGTGACGGCCCGGTGACGATCGCCCTCCTCCTGCCGGAGTCGAAGACGACGCGCTACGAATCCCTCGACAAGCCGAACTTCGAGAAGTACGTCGCCGAGGCGAGCCCCGATGCAAAGGTCGAGTACCGCAACGCCAACCAGGACGCGACCCAGCAGCAACAGCAGTTCGAAGCCGCGGTCACCGAGGGCGTCGACGTCATCGTCCTCGACCCCGTCGACGCCTCGGCGGTCTCCTCCTCCCTGGCGAAGGCCGAAGCGAAGCAGATCCCCGTCGTCTCCTACGACCGGTTCTTCGAGGGAGCCGACTACTACACGTCGTTCGACAACAAGAAGATCGGCAACCTCCAGGGCCAGGCCCTCCTCGACGGACTCGAGGCCAAGGGCGTCGACCCGACGTCCGGACCGGTGTGGATGGTCAACGGCGATCCGAAGGACCCCAACGCCGCGGACTTCAAGGCCGGTGCCGAGGAAACCCTCAAGGGTGCCGGCGTCGACATCGCCGCCAACCACGACACGCTCGACTGGAACCCCGACGACGCACGCCAGTGGGTCGAGGGCCAGCTGCAGGGCGGGGGTGAGAAGCCGATCGCGATCTACGCGGCCAACGACGGCACCGCCGGCGGAGTGCTCGCGGCGACGACGAAGGCGAAGCAGGATCCCGTCGTCACCGGGCAGGACGCCGAGGTCGACGGACTGCAGAACATCCTCAAGGGCGAGCAGTACGCGACGATCTACAAGTCGATCCCGCCCCAGGCCGAATACGCCGCGAAGGCCGCGGTGGCACTGGCCAACGGGGAGGAACCCGAGGCCGGCGCGACGTACAAGGACACCCCGACGGACTTCGTCGAGGCGAAGGTCGTGACGAAGGACACGATCAAGGACATCGTCGGGGACCAGATCAAGGCCTCCGACATCTGTGCGGGCATCGATGAGAAGCTCTGCACGGATGCCGGGATCAAGTAGGACGGTCCGACCAGCCCGATGACCTCAGCGACGAACGACCCGACGCCCGCCTCCGGGCGGGCGTCGGAGACGACCGAGTCCACTCCTTCCCAGCCCGTGCTCCAGCTGCGCGGGATCGACAAGCGGTTCGGCGCCGTCCAGGCGCTCACCGACATCAACCTCACGATCGGCCGCGGCGAGGTCGTCGGCCTCGTCGGCGACAACGGCGCCGGCAAGTCGACGCTCATCAAGATCATCGCCGGCGTCCACTCCGCCGACGGCGGCGAGCTCATCATGGGCGGGCGCCCCCAGAAGTTCTCCTCCCCGAAGGATGCGCAGCGGGCCGGGGTGGCCACGGTGTTCCAGGACCTCGCCCTGTGCGAGAACCTCGACGTCGTCGCCAACCTCTTCCTCGGTCATGAGCACACCCTCGGCGGCGTCCTCGACGAAGTCGCGATGGAGGCGAAGTCGTGGGAGCTGCTGCGCAGCCTGTCGGCGAAGATCCCGAGCGTGCGCGTGCCGATCGCCGCCCTGTCCGGCGGCCAGCGCCAGACGGTGGCGATCGCCCGTTCCCTCCTCGGCGAACCCTCGCTCGTCATGCTCGACGAACCGACGGCCGCCCTCGGCGTCGCCCAGACCGCCGAAGTGCTCAACCTCATCGAACGCCTCCGCGACCGTGACCTCGGGGTGCTCCTCGTCAGCCACAACATGGCCGATGTCCAAGCCGTGTGCGACCGTGTCCACGTGCTGCGGCTGGGCAAGGATGCCGGGGACTTCCCGGGAGACGAGCGCACCGACGTCCTCGTCGCCGCGATCACCGGAGCCAATGACAACGTCGTGACCCAGCGGGCCGCGCGGAGGGGTGAGCGCCGATGA
Source organism: Brevibacterium sanguinis (assembly GCF_039528855.1). Classification (NCBI taxonomy): domain Bacteria; kingdom Bacillati; phylum Actinomycetota; class Actinomycetes; order Micrococcales; family Brevibacteriaceae; genus Brevibacterium; species Brevibacterium sanguinis. The sequence goes on from NZ_BAAAMB010000008.1 coordinate 61,007, forward strand.
CCCGCAATTCCCTCATCACCGACGAGCGGATCTCCGACGAGGGGCTCGTGCGGACGTTCGTCCGCCGGATCCGGGAGGGCCAGCTCGGGTCGTTCCCCGTCATCCTCGCCCTCGTCGTCATCGTCATCGTCTTCCAGTCGGCGAACAGCAACTTCCTCTCCCCGGCGAACCTCGTCAACCTCTCGACCCAGGTCGCCTACCTGGCGATCCTCGCGCTCGGGATCAACCTCATCCTCCTCCTCGGCGAGATCGACCTCTCGCTCGCCCAGCTCGGCGGTCTCGCCGCCTCGGTGCTCGGTGTCCTCGTCGTCCGGCAGGGGGTCCCGCCGGTCGTCGCGGTGACGATCATCCTCCTGCTCGGCCTCGTCATCGGGGCGATCCAGGGCTGGTTCTTCGCCGTCGTCGGGATTCCCGCGTTCGTCGTCACCCTTGCGGGTCTGCTCGCGTTCACGGGGCTCACGCTCACGGTGCTCGGCACGCAGAAGAACCTCTCGATGGCCGACACGTTCGTCTTCGACTTCGCCAGCTACTACTTCCCGGCGTTCTGGGCGTACGTCTTCGGGGCGATCGCGGTCATCGGCTTCGCCGCCGGCATCATCCACGCGAAGCTGCGGCGGCACTCCGCGGGCCTCGACAGTCCGAGCTGGACGGCCGTCAGCGTGCGCATCGTCCTCCTCGCGGCGATCGTCTTCGGCTTCCTCATCCTCGTCAACCAGGACTTCGGACTCGCGCTGCCGTTCTTCCTCATGATGGTCATCGCGATCATCATCGACCTCGTGCTGCGCAAGACCCGGTACGGGCGCTCGATCTACGCCGTCGGCGGCAAGGTCGAAGCCGCCCGGCGCGCCGGCATCCGTGTGACGTGGGTGCGCATCAGCGTGTTCATGACCGCCGGTGTCCTCGCCGCCCTCTTCGGCTTCGTCAAGGCCGGAGTGACGACGAACGCGGGGTCGACGCTCGTGGGCACCCAGGACCTCCTCAACGCGATCGCCGCGGCCGTCATCGGCGGCACCTCCCTCTTCGGCGGGCGGGGGTCGGCGTGGGCCGCGGTCCTCGGGGCGTTCGTCGTCGGCGCGATCAACAACGGTCTCTACCTCATCGGCTTCAACTCCGATATGCAGCAGATCATCACCGCTCTCGTCCTCCTCACCGCCGTCGTCATCGACGCCGTCAGTCGGCGCGGACAGCGGTACGTCGGCAGGGGGTGAGTTCTCCTTCACCGGCGCCGAGGCGGGGGCGAGGTCAGGGGGTGACCCCACCTCACCCCCGCCTCGGCGATTTTGGTACAGTCATGGGCAATGACATGGGGTGCCCGGCGGCAGTCGCGCCGGGCTGAGAGGACACCCATCGAACCTGATCTGGGCCATGCTAGCGAAGGGATCGTCATGACTGACATCGATCTGTCGTCGGCGCACGCACGTCTGCGCGCGGCGAATCCGCTCATCCAATGCATCACGAACACGGTCGTCCAGCAGTTCAGCGCGAACGTGCTGCTCGCTGTCGGCGCGTCCCCGGCGATGCTCGACCACGAGGCCGACGCCGGGCAGTTCGCGCACCTGGCCGGCGGTCTGCTCGTCAACTTCGGAACCGCGACGAACCAGCAGTTCCTCGCCGCCGACGCCGCGATCGGCGCGGTCACCGCGGATTCGACTCCGTGGGTGCTCGACCCCGTGAGCATCGGCGCCGTCGACTTCCGCACCACCCGCATCCGCCGGGCCGCCGCCGATCGCCCGACCGCGATCCGCGGCAACGCCTCGGAGATCGCGGCTCTGGCTGGTGCCGGGGCCGGCGGGCGCGGCGTCGAATCGACCGACGAGGTCGACGCCGTCCTCCCGGCGGCGGCCGAGCTCGCGCGGACCAGTGGGGCGATCGTCGCCGTCTCGGGCAAGCGTGACGCCATCGTCGCCCACATCGACGGTGTCGACCACATCGCCCGTGTCGACGGCGGACATGCGTTCATGCCGCTCGTCATCGGCACCGGGTGTTCGCTCGGCGCCGTCACCGCCGCCTACCTCGCCGCCGTCGCGCCGGTCGACTCGAGTCCGGGTGCGGGTCCGGCGGGACTCGCGGCGTTCGATCAGTTCACCGCCGTCGTCGCCGCCCACGCCCACTTCGCCGTCGCCGGCGAGGCCGCGGCGACCGGCGCCGCCGGACCGGGCAGCTTTGCCGAGCACTTCCTCGATGCTCTCCACACCACCGACGATGCGCGCATCGGCGAGGCCCGGGTCGAGGTGACGAGAGCATGAGCGCGACGAGTGAGCGCCTCGCCGGCGTCGACGCCCGCCTCTACCTCGTCACCGATTCCGCGCAGTGCCGGGAGGCCGGTCGCACCGTCGCCGAGACCGTGCTCGCCGCCGTGCGCGGGGGAGCCGGCATCGTCCAGGTCCGGGACAAGGACATCGACGACACCGAGTTCCTGACCCTGACCAGGGAGGTCATCGCCGCCGTCGGCGAGGCGGTGGCCGGCACCGACCGCCGCGTCCCGCTCTTCCTCAACGACCGGGTCGCCGTCACCCGGCACCTCCTCGATGAGGGCGCCGACGTCCACATCCATGTCGGACAGACCGACACTCCCGTCACCGAGGTGCGCGACCTCGTCGGTCCCGAGCCGCTCATCGGTCTCTCCGCCGCCAGCGCCGCCGAATTCGCGGCGGCCCGGGCCACCGGCGCCGTCGACCTCGTCGGCATCGGGCCCGTCTTCGACACGACGACGAAGACCGACGCGCCGGCCGGGATCGGCCCCGACCGCCTCGGCGATCTGACGGCCGAGGCGGGACTGCCCGCGGTCGCGATCGGCGGCATCGACGCCGGCCGGGTTCCGCAGCTGCGCGGTCGCGGACTGCTCGGCTTCTGCGTCGTCTCCGCGATCTGCCGTGCCGCCGACCCCGAGCGGGCGGCCCGTGAGCTGCTCACCGCGTACGGTGACGGGACCGAGCCGGTCGCCGGCGAGAACGGGGGAGCGGCATGAGCACGCGCCCACCGATCACCCTGTCGATCGCCGGCACCGACCCCTCGGGCGGGGCGGGCATCCACGCCGACCTCAAGACGTTCACTGCCCTCGGGGTGCTGGGGACCACGGCGATCACCGCGCTCGTCGCGCAGAACACGCACGGGGTCTCCCGCGTCTACCCGATCGATGAGGACTTCGTCGTCGCCGAGCTCGACAGTGTTCTGGGCGACATGCCCGTCGATGCGACGAAGACGGGGATGCTCGGGTCGACGTCGCTCGTCGACCTCGTCGTCGACCGGGCGCGCACCTCCGATTTCGGGTTCTTCACCGTCGACCCGGTCATGGTGTCGACGTCCGGGCACCGCCTCCTCGAGGTCGATGCGGTCGCCGCGGTGCGGGAGCGTCTCCTGCCCGTCGCCGATCTCATCACCCCGAACCTCCCCGAGGCGGCCCTCCTTCTCGGCGATGATGTCGCTGAGGCGCAGACGCCGGCCCAGATGCGTGACCAGGCACGCGAGCTCATCGCCCGGGGTGCCCGTGCCGTGCTCCTCAAGGGCGGTCACGCCGCCGACGGGGACGTCGCCGACATCCTCGTCACCGCCGATGGGGAGATCGCCGAGTTCTCCCACCCCCGGATCTCCACCCCGAACACGCACGGCACCGGGTGCACCCTGTCGGCTGCGATCACCGCCGAGGCGGCCGTGCTCAGGCGTGCCAACGGCGGAGAGGCACTGAGCACCGAGGAGGTGCACGGGGCCGTCGAGCGCGGACTCGACTTCCTCGCCCGCGCGCTCGCCTCGGCCGCGGACTGGCAGGTCAGCCTCGATGCCGCCGGTGCGCACGGGCCCGTCGACCACCAGGTCGACGTCCGCCGCCGCTGATGTCCAGCCGACCCGTCCGCTTCCCACCCGGCTGATTCCGGCCATTCCGATTCCAGTCCGATCCCAGTCCGATCCCAGTCCGATCCCAGTCCGATCCCGACCCCGAGGAGAGACCACTCATGAGCACGAACTTCGCCGCCGGACCGCACACCGCCGCGCTGTGGGAGGACGTGCGCCCGATCATCGACGAGATCGAGGCGCTGCCGTTCCTCACTCAGCTCGCCGAGGGCACGCTGGCCCCGCTCGCGTTCACGAACTACATCACGCAGGACAGCATCTACTTGAGCGGGTATGCGAAGGCGATGTCGTTCCTCGCCGGGAAGACGGCGGACCGCGGTGAGTCCCGGTTCTGGTCGACCTCGGCAGCGGAGGCGATCACGGTGGAGGAGGAGATGCACGCTCAGCTGCTCTCCGATGAGCGGCTCGCCGTGGCCCATGCCGAACTCGAGGCCACCGACCATCTGGGACCGTCGCCGACGACGCTCGGGTATGTGTCGTTCCTCGTCGCCACCGCGGCGAGCCGGTCATATGGGGAGGGCGTGGCCGGTGTCCTGCCGTGTTTCTGGGTCTATGCGCACATGGGCAAGGTGCTCGTCGAGAAGGCCGGGGCGATGAACGAGGCTCACCCGTACGGGACGTGGGTGCAGACCTATGATTCCCCGGAGTTCGACGAATCGACCCGGCAGGCTGTGGCGATCCTCGAGCGCGAGTTCGATCGGGTGCCCGCCGATGAGGCTGCGCGGATGCGCGCGGCGTTCGAGCGCGCCTGCGTCTACGAACTCCACTTCTGGGCCTCGGCTCATGCGATGCAGAGCTGGGACGCCTCCGTCTTCGCGAGGTGAGCGACCGGCGGACTACGCGGGGGCGCTGTCCGGGCGGTCGTCGATGATGAGGGTGAGCGGAGCGATCGCGCTCAGCGCCAGCCATCCGCGGCACAGCGTGGTCCAGAAGATGACGCCGTCGACCTCGGTCAGCGGCACTCGATCGCGGCGCGGGCATGTCAGGCGCCCGATGAGGAAGACGATGCCCGTGAAGCTCGCTGCGATGAAGAGCAGTGCCACGAGATCCATGTCGGTCCCTCCTCACAGCCGAAGCGGATCCTGTGCTTCCAGTGTCTCTCCGCATCCAGCGGTTGGAAAGAGTCCAATCGCTCATCACTGGACTCTTCGCGGCAGGTGAGAGCGCCTGCGAGACAGCTGCGCGGCGTGAGATCGCAACCGAGACCGAGCCCCAAGGAGACCTCGAGGCCGCAACCCGGACTGGGTGCTCAGGAGAATGCGAGGCTCAGCCGCTTCGCCGCCTCGATGACGGCCGCCGCGGCGGCTTCCCCCTGCTCGGGGGTGATCGAGGCGGGGAAGGTGAAGCGCACGCTCGTCTTCGCGACCTCGGCGTCGATGCCGAGAGCGAGCAGGACATGCGAGGGCTCATCGGAGCCGACCGCGCATGCCGACCCGCTCGACGCCGTGACACCGAGCCGCTCGAGCTCGAGGAGCACCGCCTCCCCACTCGTGCGCGAAAAGCAGAACGAAGCATGGTTCGGAGTCCGCGCCGCGGCACTGCCCGTGAGCAGAGCACCGTCGACCGCCCCGACCACCTCGGCGATGAAGGCATCTCGAATGCCCGCTACCCGTGCCGCGGCCTCGACCCGTTCCGCCTCGGCGAGTTCGAGGGCCGTGGCGAACGCGACGGCCAGGGCGACGTTCTCCGTGCCCGACCGGCGCCCCGATTCCTGACCCCCGCCGTGGATGATCGGTTCGACCGGGACCCGGGCGCGGATCGCGGCCACCCCGATGCCCTTCGGCGCACCGATCTTGTGCCCGGCGAGCGTGAGGGCATCGACGCCGAGGTCGGTCAGCGGCAGCCACCCGGCAGCCTGGACGGCATCGGTGTGCGTGAGCGCACCGACCTCGCGAGCGAGCGCGGAGAGTTCGGCGACTGCGGCGACCGTGCCGATCTCGTTGTTCGCATACCCGAGGCTGACGACGGCGGTGTCCTCCCGCAGCACTGTCCGCAGAGCTTCGGCAGTGACCGTGCCGTCGGGCTCGACGTCGACGAATGAGACGGTGAAGCCGTGCCGTCTGCGCAGATGATCCGCCGAGGCGAGCACCGCCTCGTGCTCGAGCGGTGAGGTCACGAGGTGGCGACGGCCGGTGGTGCCGCCGTCCTCGGGCAGTTGCCCGAGCGCCATCCCGATGATCGCGAGATTCGCCGCCTCGGTGCCGCCACCGGTGAAGACGATGTCCGTGCTCCGCCCCCCGAGGACCCGGGCGACCCGCGCCCGGGCGGCGTCGAGGGCCTCCGCGGAGCGCCGTCCGATCTCATGGTGGCTCGACGGATTGCCGAAGGCTCCCGCAAGGTACGGCCAGGCCGCCTCGAGCGCCTCCCGGCGAACGGGCGCGGCGGAGGCGGTGTCGAGATAGAGCGGGTCCATCTCAGTCCGCCGCCGTCCGGATGACCGGGCTCGCCGTCGCCGCGGCTGCGGCAAGCGCGAGATCGAGCCCGAGGTCGATCGACCGGACGCTGTGCGTGAGCGCACCGGAGGAGATGACATCGACGCCGGTGGCGGCGATCGCCCCGACGGTCTCGAGCGAGACGTTGCCGCTGGCCTCGACGATGGCGGCGTCGCCGATGAGGGCGACCCCACGGCGCAGGTCGGCCAGTGAGAAGTTGTCGAGCATGATGATGTCGGCCCCACCGTCGAGGACTGCGGGAATCTGCTCGAGCCGGTCGACCTCGACCTCGATCATCGTCGTGTGCCCGAGCCGCTCCCTGGCCGCGAGCAGAGCGGCGGTGACGTCGCCGCCGGTGCCGGTGAGCACGCCGAGGTGGTTGTCCTTGACCATGACCGCGTCCGAGAGCCCGAACCGATGACTGTGCCCGCCCCCGCAGCGCACCGCGTGCTTCTCGAACGCGCGCAGGCCCGGCGTGGTCTTCCGGGTGTCGGCGATCCGTGTCCTGCCCCCGGCGGCGTCGACGAACGCCCTGGTCAGAGTCGCGATACCGCTCATCCGCTGGGTGAAGTTGAGGGCGATCCGCTCGGCGCGCAACACGCCGCGCGCCGGCCCTGACACGGACGCGAGCACCTGTCCGGCGGAGAAGGACTCCCCGTCGGTGACCAGCACGTCGACGCCGATCGTCGGATCGGTGAGGGCGAATGCGGCGGCGAAGACCTCACCGCCGGCGAAGACGCCGTCCTCCCGGGCACGCAGCTCAGCGGTGGCTGTGGCCTCCGCAGGAACGAACACCTCGCCGGTGAGGTCACCCCACGGTGCGTCCTCGGTCAGCGCATTCCGCACCGCCGCCTCGATCGTCGCCGTCGTCAGCATGAAGCCGCCTCCTCGGTGTGTGGGTGGAGCGTCGTCCGGCCCCCGGACCGGGTGGTCACAGGCGTCCCGGCCGAGGTGGCCGCCTCGGCGCGGGTCGCGTCGGACCGGCGGGGTGCGTCGGTGCGGACATGAGCGCCGACGCTCTCGGGGCGAGCCAGAGCGCGCTCGGCCATCGTCCGTGCGATGAGGGCGAGGTTCGCCGTTTCGATGTCGTGCCGCTCGAGTGGAGCGTCGTCACCCGGGCAGAGGTCGTCTCCTGCTCCCAAGCCGGGGTGGTCGTTCGATCCGGCGCCGAGGCGGTCGAGGAGTTCGGTGAGGCCCGCAGCGGTGCGCTCGAGGCCGAGGTGCTCCCACGTCAGCGCCTGCAGGGCCGTGCGCGACAGCGGCGACGGGCGCACGGCGTGCGCCGCGGCCTGCGTGGTCGTCCCGACGCTGGGGCCCGGCGCTGCCGCGGAGTCAGACACAGCAGCGGAGTCGGACACGGCCGCGACGTGAGACGTTGCCGCGGTGCCGCTCGTCGCCCCGTGCAGGTCGGCGGCGATCGCAGCGGCGGCCCGCGCCCCGAAGACCGCGCCTTCGAGCAGGGAATTCGAAGCGAGTCGGTTGGCTCCGTGGACGCCCGTGCACGCTGCCTCGCCGACGGCGAAGAGGCCCTCGATCGAGGTGCGTCCCTCGAGGTCGGTGGTGATGCCGCCCATGACATAGTGCGCGGCGGGGGTGACGGGAATGAGGTCGTCGGCGAGCGAGAGCCCGTGAGCCGACAGGTGCGCGGCGATACTCGGGAACCGGGCATCGACGTCGGGGATCGCTCGCGCATCGAGGTGGCACGGCAGGCCGTTCTGTTCGGCCATCGTCCGGTGGAGGGCCAGCGCCACGACACTGCGGGGTGCGAGCTCGGCGCGCGGATCGATCGCCGGCATGATCCGTCTGCCGTGGGCGTCGAGGAGGAGCGCCCCGGCCCCGCGCACCGCCTCGGAGACGAGGAAGCCCGATCCGGCGAACGCCGTGGGATGGAACTGGACGAACTCGAGGTCGCTGACGGCCGCGCCCGCGCGGAGCGCCGCGGCGAGACCGTCGCCGGTCGCCGCCGGCGGGTTCGTCGTGTGGGCGAAGAGCTGTCCGGCCCCGCCGGTCGCGAGGACGACGGCAGCGGCGGCGATGCACCCGACGGCGCCGTCGCGCCCGAGCACTCGGACCCCTGTCACCGCCGGCGCACCGGTAGCCGCCCGAGGGTCGCACGCCGCGCCGCGGGGTTCGGTGACGAGGTCGACGAGCATCGTCTCCGTCCGCACCGTGATCCGGCCCGCGGTCGCCTCGGCGCGGATCGCGGAGACGAGGGCCCCGACGATCGCTCGTCCCGTCGCATCCCCGCCGGAGTGATAGATCCGGGCCGCGGAATGCGCTCCCTCGATGCCGCGCTCCCAGTGGTCGGGATCGAGCGGGTCGACGGCCGCCCCGCCTCGGCGGTCGAATCGCACCCCGGTCTCCGCGAGTTCGCGGATCCGTTCGGGTCCCTCCGTGCACAGGACACGGACGGCCTCGGGGTCACCCAGCCCGGCACCGGCGGCCAGCGTGTCGGCGATGTGGGCGGCCACGGAGTCATCGGGGCTGAGCACCCCGGCGATCCCACCTTGGGCGAGCGCCGTGTTCGAGTCGCCGAGGCGGTCCTTCGTCACGAGCGTGACGGCGTGGGAGCCGGCCAGGCGCAGGGCCGTGGTCAGGCCGGCGATGCCCGTGCCGAGGACGACGACGTGGCCCACGTCAGATCCTCGGCTTCGCGGCGAGCATCCGGTCCAGTGCCGTGCGGGCGGGGTCGGCCACCTCGGCGTCGACGGTGATCCGGTTGACGATCCGGCCGTCGAGGAGGGATTCGAGGACCCATGCGAGGTAACCGGGGTGGATGCGGTACATCGTCGAGCACGGGCACACGACGGGATCGAGGCATGTGATCGTGTGCTGGGGATGGTCGGCGGCGAGCCGTTGGACGAGGTTGATCTCCGTGCCGATGGCGAACGCGGTCGGTTCGGCAGCGGATTCGATGGCCTTGGTGATGTAGGCCGTCGACCCGGATTCGTCGGCTGCGGCGACGGTCTCGCGCGGGCACTCGGGGTGGACGATGACCCGGACGTCCGGGTTCGCGGCGCGGGCGGCATCGATCTGGGCGGGAGTGAAGCGCTTGTGGACGGAGCAGAAGCCCTGCCAGAGGATGACCCGGGCGTCATCGAGGACCTCGGCGGTGTTGTTGCCGAGCGGCCGGCGGGGGTTCCACAGCGGCATCCGGTCCGGGTCGATGCCCATGTCGATGGCGGTGTTGCGGCCGAGGTGCTGGTCGGGGAAGAAGAGGACGCGGTGCCCGCGTTCGAAGGCCCAGTCGAGCACCACCTCGGCGTTCGATGACGTGCACACGATCCCGCCGTTGCGGCCGCAGAAGCCCTTGATCGCGGCCGAGGAGTTCATGTACGTCACGGGGATGACGGGCACCTTGCCGGATGCGTCGGGCTCCGTGCCCCACAGTTCGGCCAGCTGCTCCCAGCAGTCCTCGACCTCATCGATCGTCGCCATGTCGGCCATCGAGCAGCCGGCGGCGAGGTTGGGGAGGATGACGGCCTGGTCGGGGGTGGAGAGGAGGTCGGCGGTCTCGGCCATGAAGTGGACGCCGCAGAAGACGATCGCCTCGGCGTCGGGATGGTTCTGTGCGGCCCCGGCGAGCATGAACGAGTCGCCGATGTAGTCGGCGTGCTCGACGACTTCGACGCGCTGGTAGTGATGGCCGAGGAGGACGACGCGGTCGCCGAGCGCGGCCTTGGCGGCGATGATCCGCTCCCGCAGCTCCTCCGCCGAGGCGTCCCGGTACTCCTGCGGGATCTCACCCTGGCGCGGGGCGGAGGCGGGGATCGGGTCGGCGGTCGAGGCGCCGGGGCCGTAGCCGGGGGAGGCGTCGACGTCCCAGGGGGCGGTGATGAGCTCGTCGCCGCACATCGACCCCGCGGCGGTGCCGGCGGAGATGTCTTTGAGGGTGAGCTCGATCGAGGCTGTCGTGGTCATCGTCGTCCTTCGGGGTTCGGCGCCTTATTTACGCACTTTTGAGCTTAATCACCTGTGGCGGGAAAGTGCAACCGACGCGGACCCGGGTACGCTGGTGGCAGGCTCGCGATCCGGGCCGGCTCCATGACGACGGTGCTTGCGACCGGTGCAGGCGGGCAGTGCGCGACCGCGCGGATGCCCCGGCCCACCGCGCACGCCGAGACAGCCAACCACAGAGGATTCCCATGCCCGATGCGGCAGACGACAGCAGGCAGGCAGAGACGACACCCGTGTACGCGGCGGGTCCACCGCCTCGGCGGGTGCGCACCGTCGACCTGCTCAAGGCGAAGGCCGCGGGGCGGCGCTGGGCGATGCTGACCAGCTACGACCAGTACACGGCCGCGCTCTTCGAGGAGGCGGGAGTCGAGGCGCTCCTCGTCGGCGACTCCGCGGCGAACAACGTCTTCGGCTACGACACGACTCTGCCGGTGACCGTCGACGAGCTCATTCCGCTCGCCCGCGCCGTCGCCCGCGCGACCTCGCGCGCGCTCATCGTCGCCGACCTGCCCTTCGGCAGCTACGAGATCTCCGACGAACAGGCCGTCGCCACGGCCGTGCGATTCATGAAGGAGGCCGAGGTCCACGCCGTCAAGCTCGAAGGCGGGCAGCAGGTGGCCTCCCGGATCCGCGCGATCACGGCGGCCGGGATACCCGTCATGGCGCACATCGGCTTCACCCCGCAGGCCGAGCACAACCTCGGCGGATATCGCGTGCAGGGCCGCGGTGACGCCGCCGACGCGCTGCTCGCCGATGCCCGGGCCGTCGCCGAGGCGGGAGCGTTCTCCGTGGTCATGGAGATGGTGCCCGCCCCGCTGGCCGCCCAGGTCACCGCCGAGCTGACCATCCCGACCGTCGGCATCGGGGCCGGCGCGGACTGCGACGCGCAGGTCCTCGTGTGGCAGGACATGGCCGGGCTGCGGCCCGGGAAGGCGCCTCGCTTCGTCAAGCGCTACGCCGATGTCCGCTCCGTCCTCACCGAGGCGGTCGAGACCTATGTCGCCGAGGTGGCCGGCGGGCAGTTCCCCGAACCCGAGCGGAGCTTCGAGTGATGTCGTCGGCGCAGGCGGCATCGGGGACGGAGAGCCGGGCGGGCGGCCTGGAGATCGGCGGGATTCCCGCGCTGCGCGCATGGCGCAAACGGCAGACGGGGACGGTCGCGCTCGTGCCGACGATGGGCGCCCTCCACTCCGGGCACCGCGCGCTCATGGAGCGTGCCCGGCAGACGGCCGACCACCTCGTCGTGTCGATCTTCGTCAATCCGCTCCAGTTCGGCCCCGGCGAGGACTTCACGCGCTACCCGCGGCCCTTCGCCGAGGACATCGCCGCGTGCGAGGAGGCCGGAGCCGACTTCGTCTTCGCCCCGGCGTTCATCGAGATGTACCCGTCGGCTCCCGAGGTCACCGTCACCGGCGGACGCATGGGCGCGGTGTTCGAAGGCGCCGACCGGCCGGGCCACTTCGATGGTGTGCTCACGGTCGTGTCGAAGCTCTTCACTCTCATCGACCCCGATGTCACCGTCTTCGGACTCAAGGACATTCAGCAGTTCTCCCTGGTCAGGCGGCTCATCGCCGACCTCGACTTCGACATCGAGCTCATCGGTCTGCCCGTCGTCCGTGACCGCGACGGCCTGGCGACCTCGAGCCGGAACGAATACCTCAGCCCGGGGGAGAGGGCCGCGGCGCTCGCGATTCCCCGCGCACTGGCGGCAGCGGAGAAGGCGGTGCGCATCGACCATGCGCTGCCGCCCGACACCCTCGACGTCGCCCGCCGGACGCTCGGCATCGGCCTCGCGACGGCCCGGGCGGAGGGCGGACCCGACGTCAGGGTCCACTACCTCAGCCTCGTCGACGCGGCGACCCTGCAGCCGGTCTCCGACCATTTCCGCGGTTCGGCGCTGCTGCTCGCCGCAGTCACCGTTGGTACGACCCGGCTCATCGACAACGTGCCCTTGGAATTCGCCGCAGAGTAATTGCCGGATCATTCCCGACGATCACGAGATGATTGTCTGACGTTTCCGCCGAGGTTATTCCGGTGGCACGTGTGCGATTCCCGCCGGTGCGCGACGATGAGCCGGCACGGTCTCAGTGCCCGGCATTTCGCAGATCGATCTCGGGCCGTCTCCTATTCGCCACCGGCGTCTTCCGTCTCAGGTCAGAGCGGTGCGCGAGGCCCGTCCTCGGGGTGCTGGAAAGCGATCTCGATGCGCAATTGTGATCGCCATATGAACGTCTTGTTAAGGCATTGAAATAAACGCATGAATGCCGCCGCCGTCAATTGCCATTTCGGCCGAAATCCGAGATGAAAGCTGACACACCCTTGTCCGGTGTGCTCCATTCGAATAGGCTCCGAATCAACAAGCGGCAATGACGCCTTGTTAGTCCGCAGAATCCGAAGGAGACAACGGAAATGCAAGACATATGGCCGGTCCTCATCAATGTGGGCCTTGCAATTCTCATTCTCATCGTCACGTGGATCGTCGCCTCGATCGTCAAATGGGCGATCGGCAAGCTCGTGGCCAAGATCCCGGCTCTGCAGAGAGACGGGCACAACGGCCAGCAGATCGGCCGCTCGGTCGGGCAGATCGCGGGCCTCGTCATCTGGATCCTCGGTCTCATCGCGGTACTCCAGCTGTTCGCCCTCGATCAGGTGCTCACGCCGCTGCAGGGACTGGCGAACGGAATCTTCGGGTTCCTGCCGAACATCATCGGCGCCGGTTTCATCTTCCTCATCGGCTACGTGTTCGCGAAGATCGCCAAACAGCTCGTCGTCACCGCCCTCGGCACCGTCGATCTCAGCCGGCTGACCTCGAAGTTCCGGTCGATCGGTGATCGCGCGGTCAGCGTCGCGGACTCCGATGGAGGCTTCCGTCGTCCCGGTGGCACATCGCAGCCGACGGCGAACCTCGACCAGGTCAATCCTCAGGGCGCGCCCATGGGTCAGGGCGGACCGGCGGGACCGGGCCAGCCCGGTGGTCAGCCGCCGCAGGATCAGCCGATGCCGCCGCAGGGTCAGCCCGGCCAGGGTCATCCGGGTCAGGGCCATCCCGGCCAGGGCCATCCGGGCCAGCAGGGCTACGGTCAGCCGGGGCATCCCGGTCAGCAGGGGCACCCCGGCCAGCAGGGACACCCTGGCCAGCAGGGCTACGGTCAGCCGAACGCGCAGGCCGATGCGAACGCTCGGGTGGTCAACCTCGTCGGCAATCTCGTCTTCGGAATCATCATCATCGTCGTCTCGATCGCGGCGCTTCAGGTGCTCGGCATCGCAGCTATCTCCGATCCCGCGCAGCAGATGCTCGAGATGTTCCTCCAGGCGATCCCGCTCATCATCGCCGCGGCGATCCTGCTCACCATCGGCTGGGTGATCGCGAAGTTCCTCGGCAACCTGCTCGAGGAGATCCTCCGCGGTGTCGGCACCGATAAGGCGATCGACTCGATCGGCATCTTCCCCGCGGGCACGAGCGCGTCGTCGGTGATCACGAAGATCGTCCAAGTCGCCATCATGATCTTCTTCGCGATCATGGCCACGAGGATGCTCGGCTTCCCCGAGATCACCAACATCCTCAATGAGATCCTCGCGCTGGGCGGCAGCGTCCTCTTCGGTGCGGTGATCATCGCGGCCGGCTTCCTCATCGCGGCGCTCATCGGAAAGTTCATCACGAACAACATCGCGAGCAAGGTGCTGCGCTATTCGGCGATCGCTCTGTTCATTGCGATGGGCCTGCGCTACATGGGCATCGCGGACTCGATCATCAACCTCGCGTTCGGTGCCGTTGTCATCGGTGGAGCCGCCGCCGCGGCACTCGCCTTCGGCCTCGGCGGTCGAGAGGCCGCAGCACGGCTGCTCGGCAAGGTCGAGGATGAGGCGGCCGACGTCGTCGAGTCCTCGGTCGGCGATCCGACCGGCGACCGCCTCGGCGGTGCGACCGGCCGCGCTCCCGGTGCCGGTCCGGTCGGCGGTGCCGGCCCAGTCGGCGGCGGTGCGGCTCCCGGTGCCGGCCCTGGTACGGGCTCGGTCGGTGACGGCCCCCGCAGCGACGGCCCCAACCACAGCGACTGAACCTCGTCCGGCTCGAGCCGCTCGCCGCATTCTCCGCGGGGGCAGCTCGGCCGGAATGGCAGTCAGCGGCGCCGGTGTCCGAGAGCGATCTCGGGCACCGGCGCCGTTTCGCGCGATGGCGCGCCGGATGTGGCGCTTGCGAAAAGTTGTTCTGCAGGCGAGAAGTTCGGGGCGCGCGGGTTCTGCGGGCCAAAAGTAGAACTGCGGGCGATCAGTCGTCCACAAATCTACTTTTGGCCGACATGGGCCGTGGCGAAGGCGTGTCGTCGCACTGATCGTGTGGCGAGGAGCTGCGCCGTACGGGCAGTGTCGCGGTAGCCGCGGGCCGCAGCACCGACTGTGTAGTGACTGGCTCGCTGTCGCCCCGCCGCGTCGCACCGATCGGCAATGGCGCGCCGCATGTGGCGATGGCGAAAAGGTGTTCGGCAGGCGAAAAGTTCGGGGCGCGCAGGTTCTGCGGGCCAAAAGTAGAACTGCGGGCTTTCAGTCGTCCGCAGTTCTACTTTTGGCCGACATGGGCTGTGGCGAAGGTGTGTCGTCGCACCGATCGTGTTGCGAGGCCGCGCCGCACGGGCGGTGTCTCGCGCGGTAGACGCGGGCCGCAGCGCCGATTGTGTAATGACTGGCTCGCTGTCGCCCGCCGCGTCGCACCGATCGGCAATGGCGCGCCGGATGTGGCGCTGGCGAGAAGTTGTTCTGCTGGCGAGAAGTTCGGGGTGCGCGTGTTCTGCGGGCCAAAAGTAGAACTGCGGGCGTTTAGTTCCCTGCAGTTTTACTTTTGGCCGACAGGGGCCGTGGAGAAGGTGTGTCGCCGCGGCGGACCGTGCGGTGGGGGCTGCGCCGCGCCGCACGGGCAGTGTCGCGGCAGCCGCGGGCCGCAGCGCCGACTGTGTAGCGGCAGACACGACGTTGTCCGGCCATGTCGCACCGACCGCGGCGCACCACCTGCGCCACAACCCCAGCGGGGGCGTCACATGGGGATGGCGGCGACCGTGATGCCCATGACGGCGAGGATGCCGGCGGAGACGGCTTCGATCCAGAAGTCGGTGCTGCGGCGCTGGAGGGCAGCGGCGGCGTATCCGGCGATGAGGGCGAGCAGGATCTGGTAGGCGAGCAGCAGGCCGACGACGATCGCGACGAGGAGCACGTAGTCGGTGCCCGCGGGGGAGGCGGGGACGAGCGTCGGCATGACGGCGAGGAAGAAGAGGCCCGCCTTGGGGTTGGACAGGGAGGAGAGCAGGCCGCGGCGGTAGGAGATGATCGAGGCGAGCTGGCCCCACGGGTGGGCGCCCTTGGCCGGGGCCACCTCGGCGACGAGGTCATCGGCGACGATGTCATCGGTGGCCGCCGCGATCTCGCCGACGGGGCCGAGCGGGGCGGTGCCGCGCAGTTCGCTGCGGATCTTCAGCGCCTGCCGGGCAGCGAGGACGCCGAGGAAGCAGAGGTAGGCACCGCCGACGATCTTGAGCACGAGGAGCGCCGAGGGGTAGGCGGTGAGGAGTGCGGAGATCCCGGTGAGCGCGGCGATCATCCAGATCGTCATGCCGGTCGCCGAACCGAGGGAGTAGATGAGCCCGGCCTTGCGGCGCAGTGCCGAGAGACGCACGGTGAGGATCGTCTCGGGTCCGGGGGTGACCGCGAGAACGGTGGCGGCGCCGGCGATGGTGATGAGCTCAGGACCGGTCATGGGACTCCTGTCGGGGTGGTGGTGCGAGTGCTGGCGAGGACGAACGAGCCGGATGCCGGCCGATTGCGGCCGAGACGCGGCGGCGCGAATCACGCCGATGACCAGTCTGCCGCAGAAAAAGCGTTGCGAAAAGCAATCATTCTCAAACGATCATCAGGCGGCACCGAACGATCTCGGCTACCCTGGACGGATGTGGGACCTCCAGCGCCTGCGCGTGTGGCGGGCCGTCGTCGCGACCGGCTCGGTCGTCGCCGCCGCGCGCAGCCTCAACTACACCCCGGCCACTGTGAGCCAGCACATCACGACTCTGCAGAAGGCGGTCGGCGCCGAGCTCTACCGCCGGTCGGGACGCGGGATCGAGATCACCGAACTCGGGCGCCGCCTCGCCGAGGAGTCCTCCGACGTCTTCACCGGCCTCGGCCGCCTCGACGGCCTCGTCGAGAGCTTTAGCGCCGTCCACCGCCCGCGGATGCGCATCGCGGCGTTCACCTCCTTCAACGCCGTCCTCCTGCCCGACATCATCGGCCCCGTCGCCCTCGAACACGAGGACCTGCGCTTCGACATCCAGCTCAACGAACCGGCGAAGGTCCGCCGCAGCCACTGCACGATCGAGATCCGCAACGAGGTCCCCCAGGACGAGGAGGGCAGCCTGCCGGGGATGTCGCGGACCGTGCTCTTCGACGACGACTACCGGGTCGTCGTCTCCGAACGCCATCCCTTCGCCGGCCGCGACTTCGTGCCGTTCAAGGAGCTCGCCGACGAACGCTGGGTCAACTACGACCTGTGGAACGGTCCGACGAGCCGCGTCGTCGATCTCGCGTGCGCTGCCGCAGGATTCGAGCCGACGATGTTCGCCGCCTCCGAGGACGACTACGCCGCACTCGCCCTCGTCGCGGCGAACCTCGCCGTGACCGTGCTGCCCCGGCTCTCGACCGAGCACCTGCCGCCCGGCCTCGTCGCCGTCGACCTCACCGACCCCACCCCGGTGCGCCGCGTCGTCATGCACGTCCGTGACCGTGAAGCCCACCTGCCGCACGTGCGGGCCTTCGCCTCCGCCGCCGAGGCGGTCGCCGCCGACCGCTTCCCCTGAACAGTCGTCCGGCTTCCCCCGGACACCGCACCCCGGACTGCGGTTGGGGCGCTCCCCGAGGTGGATCCCGCTCGACTTCGCGGCGAAAATCGAGCGGGATCCACCTCCGGGAGGCAATTCCCACGGCCGCGCCCCGGCACCGACCCGCCTCGGCAGCCGCTGCCTCCCTCACAGTCGGCTGAGACCTCCTGAGAGTCCGGTGGGATAGGCTGTGCGCGTGAGTTCTGAAATCGAGATCGGCAAAGGCAAGCGCGGTCGTCGGGGCTATTCGCTCGACGACATCGCCATCATCCCCGCACGTCGCACCCGCGATCCCGAGGATGTCTCCCTGTCCTGGCAGATCGACGCCTACCACTTCGAGCTGCCGTTCATCGGCGCGCCCATGGACTCGGCGATGTCACCGGACACCGCCATCGCGCTCGGGCGCCTCGGCGGTCTCGGCGTCCTCGACCTCGAGGGCCTGTGGACCCGCTACGACGATCCCGCCCCGCTGCTCGCCGAGATCGCCCAGCTGCCCTCGGACATGGCGACCTCCCGGATGCAGGAGCTCTACTCCGCCCCGATCCGCGCCGACCTCATCACCGCCCGCCTCGCGGAGATCCGCGACGCCGGCGTCACCGTCGCCGGGGCCCTGACCCCGCAGCGCACGCAGCAGTTCTACAAGACGGTCGTCGATGCCGGTGTCGACATCTTCGTCATCCGCGGCACGACCGTCTCGGCCGAACACGTCTCCTCCCAGGCCGAGCCGCTCAACCTCAAGCAGTTCATCTACGAACTCGACGTCCCCGTCATCGTCGGCGGGGCCGCCACGTACACCGCCGCCCTCCACCTCATGCGCACGGGCGCTGCCGGCGTCCTCGTCGGCTTCGGCGGGGGAGCGGCGGCGACGACGCGGCGCACGCTCGGCATCCACGCCCCGATGGCCACCGCGATCGCCGACGTCCACGCCGCCCGCCGCGACTACATGGACGAATCCGGCGGCCGCTACGTCCACGTCATCGCCGACGGCGGTCTGGGCACGAGCGGCGAGATCGTCAAGGCCTTCGGCGTCGGCGCCGACGCCGTCATGCTCGGCACCGCGCTCGCCCGCGCCACCGAAGCCCCCGGCCGCGGCATGCACTGGGGTGCCGAAGCCCACCACCCCGAGCTGCCCCGCGGCCACCGCGTCGAACTCGGCACGGTCGGCAGCCTCGAGCAGGTCCTCTTCGGCCCCGGTCGCACCGCGATCGGCGAACTCAACCTCGCCGGTGCCCTGCGCCGGGCGCTCGCCACGACCGGTTACGTCGACCTCAAGGAGTTCCAGCGCGTCGACGTCACCGTGTCCCCGTACCAGCCTGGATCGGTGGTCTGATCTGTTCCGTCTGGCACTGACTCCCAAATGGCTGGGGTCCCTGGTCTTCGTCCTCGTGCTCGTCAGCTGCTTCGTCGGCCTGTCGGCCTGGCAGGTCGACCGTGCCCAGCACAAGAACGACGTCGTCTCGGCGACCGACATCGATGAGACGAAGGACTTCAACGAGGTGATGGGCGCTCAGGCTCCGATGCCCGGCATCCTCGCCGACCAGCGCGTCAGCCTCACCGGCCGGTGGCTGCCCGACGACCAGGTCGTCGTCCCGGGGCGGATCAACGACGGCGAGGAGGGCTTCTGGGTGGTCACGATGTTCGCCCCCGACGACGCCCGCCTCGGCGAGGGAGCCGTCGCGGACACGACCGGCAAGACGATCGCGATCCCCGTCCTCCGCGGCTTCACCACCGACGAGGAGACGGCGATGAACTCGCGGGCCCTCGAGGGTCCGGTCGCCCTCGAAGCGCGCATCGGCCCCGTCGAGGGACCTGAACCCGGCACCGGTCTGCCCGATGGACAGGTGAAGACCGTCTCGACCTCCCAGCTCATCAACCTCTTCCCCGACCTGCTCACGTACTCCGGCTTCCTCATGCCCGAGACCGCGACCGGGGCGGCCGCCTCGGTGGGCACCGGAGGACTGACCCAGGTCGACACGACGACGACCCGTGACGAGGGCGGCTTCGACGTCCAGTCCGCGGTCTACGCGATCGAATGGCTGATCTTCGCCGGCATGGCCCTCTACATGTGGTGGCAGCTGCTGCGTGACGACTATGTCAGGACCCGCCTCGGCGAGGCCGGGGGCAGTGCGAAGGATCCGCAGGCCGGCGGCGACTACGTCATCGTCAAACCCGCAGGCCAAGCCCGGATCGACCCCGAGGTGATGTCCGGGCTGACCGGACTGCCCGCCCACCGGCACGGTGGAGCGAAACCGCGCAGAGCCGACAGCCAGACCCAGCCCTCCCCGACTGCCAGCACCACGACCGAAGGACCCGAAGCGTGAGCGACCACCCCGAGAACCTCGATTCCCGCCCCGAGGTCGACGAGTCGAACCTGTGGAGCGTCAAGCGCTTCACCTCGGCGCGCAATGCCCTGAAGTTCTACCGTGTCATGGCGATCATCACCGGCACGATGCTGATGATCCTCACGGTCGAGATGATCTACAAGTACCTCATCGCCCCGGACCCGTCGACGGCGCTGATGTTCGGTGACTTCAATCTCGCCGCGGCGATCGCGATCAGCCACGGCTGGTGCTATGTCGTCTACCTCATCGGCTGCTTCTGGCTCAATCAGCAGATGCGCTGGAGCCTCGGCCGCTACCTCATCCTCGCCCTCGCCGGCGTCGTCCCGGTGATGTCGTTCATCCTCGAACGCCGCATCCACCGCCAGGTCGAAGCCGAGCTCGCCGCCGCCGTCGTCGTCGCTCCCAGGAGCTGAGGACCCCCGCCGAGGCGGTCGCCGGGTTCCGTCCGGAGCCGGCGATCCGGTGCGTCCCGCCGTTGATTAGACTTGGGGGCATGACGAACCCCCAGAGCACACAGGTGCCTCCTGTTCTCGTGGTCGATTTCGGCGCGCAGTACGCGCAGCTCATCGCCCGCCGGATCCGTGAGGCGGGACTGTATTCCGAGATCATCGCCCATGACGCCCCGGCGGCCGAGTTCGCGGCCAAGAACCCCGTGGCCATCGTGCTCTCCGGCGGACCCTCGAGCGTCAACGACGAAGCGGCGCCGCCCTTCGACGAGGCGGTCTTCGACCTCGGTGTCCCGACGATGGGCATCTGCTACGGGTTCCAGCTCATGTCGACGAGCCTCGGCGGTCGCGTTGCAAAGACCGACAAGCGCGAGTACGGCTCGACCCCGGTCGCCGTCGCCGACCAGGGGGCGCTGCTCGCCGAGACCCCCGACGCCTACACCGTGTGGATGTCCCACGGGGACTCCGTCGCCGAGGCGCCCGCGGACTTCACCGTCCTCGCCTCGACCCCTGACACCCCGGTCGCGGCCTTCGAGCACCCCGAGCGGAAGTTCGCCGGCGTCCAGTGGCACCCGGAGGTCCTCCACTCCGAGAACGGGCAGAAGATCCTCGAGAACTTCCTCTACCGGGTCGCCGGTCTCGAAGCCGACTGGACGAACGAGTCCGTCATCGACGAACAGGTCGACCTCATCCGCCAGCAGGTCGGGGACAAGCAGGTCATCTGCGCGCTCTCCGGCGGTGTCGACTCCTCGGTCGCCGCCGCGCTCGTCCACAAGGCGATCGGCGATCAGCTCACCTGCGTCTTCGTCGACCACGGACTGCTGCGCGAAGGCGAACGGGAACAGGTCGAGAACGACTACGTCAACTCGATCGGCGTCCGCCTCGTCACCGTCGACGCCCGTGAGCGGTTCCTCAAGGAGCTCGCCGGGGTCACCGACCCGGAGGAGAAGCGCAAGATCATCGGGCGCGAATTCATCCGCACCTTCGAGACCGCCGCCGCCGACCTCGTCCTCGAGGCCAAGGACGAAGGCGAGGAGATCGGCTTCCTCGTCCAGGGCACGCTCTACCCCGACGTCGTCGAATCCGGCGGCGGGTCGGGCACGGCGAACATCAAGAGCCACCACAACGTCGGCGGGCTGCCCGAGGACATCCAGTTCCAGCTCATCGAGCCCCTGCGCGCCCTGTTCAAGGACGAGGTGCGCGCGATCGGCCGTGAGCTCGGCGTGCCCGAGGTCATCGTCTCCCGCCAGCCCTTCCCGGGACCGGGCCTGGGCATCCGCATCATCGGCGAGGTCACCGAGGAGCGGCTTGCGATCCTCCGCCGGGCCGATGCGATCGCCCGTGAGGAGCTGACGAAGGCCGGCCTCGACGGTGAGATCTGGCAGTGCCCGGTCGTCCTCCTCGCCGATGTCCGCTCGGTCGGCGTCCAGGGTGACGGCCGCACGTACGGCCACCCCGTCGTCCTCCGACCGGTCTCGAGCGAGGATGCGATGACCGCCGACTGGACTCGGATCCCCTATGACACGCTCTCGGTGATCTCGAACCGGATCACCAACGAGGTCGATGACATCAACCGCGTCGTCCTCGACGTCACCTCGAAGCCTCCGGGCACGATCGAATGGGAGTGAGCGCCGTCCGTGTGGGGTGACCTCGGGCGTCCACGGGTGCCGAGTCAAGCGCTGAGTCGAGCGCTGGGTCGGGCTCTGAGTCGGGCAGTGCCAAGAAGCGGAGCGCGATCTGTGCCCTGCCGACAACTCCTGAACGGTGTTCAGCTACAGTGGGGTCAGCCCGGGTGAGGCCCGGGACGACCCGACCGTTGGAGAACCCATGACCCACGCAGACAGCACCGCCGCCGCGGGCACCGCTTCGCTCAAGACCCCGAGCCGGGCCGGCGACATCGCGCTCATCGCCGTCTTCGCCGCCCTGCTCGCGGCGTTCGCGATGCTGCCCCCGATCCCCGTCGGTCCGGTGGGCGTGCCGATCACCCTGCAGACCTTCGCCGTGGCGCTGTGCGGCCTCGTCCTCGGCCCGTGGCGCGGCGCCGCCGCCGTCGGACTCTACGTCGTCCTCGGGCTGCTCGGACTGCCGATCTTCTCGGGGATGCGCGGCGGCATCGCCGTGCTCGCCGGCCCGATCGCCGGCTACATCATCTCCTTCACCCTCTACGCGCTGGCCGCCGGATTCGTCGCCCGCTGGGCGCTGCGCCGCTACCGGGGCGTGGCCCTGTGGGTCGCGATGTTCCTCGGCTCCCTTGGCGCGAGCTTCCTGCTCAACCACCCGCTCGGCATCCTCGGCATGTCGATCAACGGCGACCTCCCGCTCGGCGTCGCCTTCGCCGCTGACCTCATCTACTGGCCCGGTGACATCATCAAGAACATCCTCGCGGTGTCCGTGGCCCTCCTCATTCACCGGGCCTTCCCCGACATCCTCCGCCGCCGAGGCGTCCGCCCCCAGATCCCGGACGCCGTGTGATCTTCCGCCGCTGCTCATCATCGAACGCCCCACCGCCCGCCGAGGCGGTGCCCGGGTCCGCCGCAGACCCCGGGTCCGCCTCGGGCTCGGATGATCCGCGGTCGGCCGCCTCGGTGCCGGCCGGATCCACCGCCTCGGTGCCGGCCGGATCCACCCCTGCCCCGGCGGGGGACCGCCGGGAGATCTCCCTGTCCGGGGTGACGGTCGGGGTCGTCGACGACACCCCCACCGGGGATGCCTTCCGGCCGATCCTCACCGACATCGACCTGCGGCTCACCGAGCCCGCGGTCGCCGTCATCGGGGCGAACGGGTCGGGCAAGTCGACCCTGCTCCAGCTGCTCAACGGACTCGTCACCGCGAACGCCGGACAGGTCCTCATCGACGGCATCGATCCCGCCCGGCGGCCGGGCGAAGTGCGCTCCCACGTCGGCTTCGTCTTCACCGACCCGGCCGCACAGCTCGTCATGCCGACCCCGCTCGAGGACATCGAGCTCTCCCTGCGCCGCCGCGTACCCAAGCGCGAACGCCGGGCGGCTGCTCTCGCCGTGCTCGACGAACTCGGGATCGCCGACCTCGCCGACCGCAGCGTCTACGAGCTCTCCGGCGGGCAGCGGCAGCTCGTCGCCCTCGCCGCCGTCCTCGCCGTCGACCCGCAGATCCTCGTCCTCGACGAACCGACGACCCTGCTCGACCTGCGCAATCGGGAGCGGCTGCGCGCGCGGCTGAACGACCTCGTGGCCCGGCGCGGCGTCCGCATCATCGTCTCCACTCACGACCTCGAATTCGCCGGGATCGCCGACCGTGCCATCGTCGTCGAAGCCGGGCGCATCGCCCACGACGGCACCCCCGCCGAGGCGGTCGCAGCCTACCGGGACATCGTCATGAGCGAGACCCATGACTGAGGCCCGGCAGACTGGAACTGGGCAGACCCAGGGAAGGCAGACCCAGGGAGGGCAGACCCAGGGAGGGCAGGCTCGTTCTGGCCGTGAACAGGCCGACCGAGTCCGGGCTGGCCGCACCCGGGCCGGGGTCCGGCGCCGCCCCCAGCTCTTCGGAACGGTGAGCCGACAGCGGGGCTGGCTGCACGGGGTGCCGACGGGGTGGAAGCTCGCAGCGATCGCCGTCATCGGTCTCGTCGCGCTGATCTTCCGCGACCCGATCATCAACTGGTCGATCTTCGCCGTCCTCGTCCTCGTCGGCTTCAACGCCCGCCTGCCCCTCCGGCGATTCGCCCTGACCTGGGCGTATGCGGCGGTTCTCGTCATCATCGTCATGGTCCTCCAGTTCTTCTTCGGGACCCTGCAGGCCGGTCTGGCCGTGGCCGGAACCGTCTTCGCCTGCGTCCAGGCGGCGCTGCTGCTCACCCTGACGACGACCGTCGGCCAGCTCCTCGACGCGTTCGCGGCGATCGTCTCCCCGCTGCGCCGCCTCGGCGTCGACACCGAGGTCATCGCCCTGACCGCCGGACTCATGGTCCGCGCCATCTCGCACATCTCGGGGCTGCTGACCGATGCCGATCGGGCCGCCCGCGCCCGCGGACTCGAGACGAGCCTCAAGGCCCGAGTCGTGCCCGCGATCCTCCGATCGGTGAAATACGCGCAGGACACAGGTCGCGCCCTCGACGCCCGCGGCATCGTCGACTGATCGCCAGCAGAGACGCCACCGCGCTGACGTGTCCTCCGGAGTACCGTCGGAACCAGCGGGGCGAGTGACCCCGCGCAGAGGGGAGATGCACATGAGCGACCACACCGGCACCGTCCTGCTGGCCATGGACTTCCAGAACGGCATCGCCGGGCCCTTCGCCGAGGCCGAGGTCGTCGCCCGTGCCAAGGACGCGATCGCCCACGCCAGGCAGGTCGGGATTCCCGTCGTCTGGGTGCACGTGGCGCTGCGACCCGGCTATCCGGAGCTGCCCGAGACCTCACCGTTCATGCGCATCGCCTCCCACGGCGACCTGTCCGAGGAGAGCGCGGCGACGCAGATCCTCGATGCCATGGGACGCCGAGACGATGAGCTGCTCGTGACGAAGCGCCGCGTCGGGGCATTCAGCGGCAGCGACCTCGCCGAGGTGCTCCGGGGACTGGGAGCCACCGAGCTCGTCCTCTCCGGGATCGCCACCCGCGGCGTCATCCTCGCCACGATGCGGCAGGCCGCCGACCTCGACTATCCCGTGACGATCCTCGCCGACGCCTGCGCCGACCGCGACGAGGAGGTCCACCGGGTCCTCATCGAGAAGGTGCTGCCGTGGCAGGCCGATGTCGTCACCGTCGACGAGTGGATCGGGAAGTAACGCCCCTGCCATCGAGACGGACACTTCGCGTCGAGACCGGCACTGACAACTGTCGGTCTCGACGCGAAGTGTCCGTCTCGATTTCAGGGAGACCCAAGCTGCGGCCCATGACCTGCGGGTTGAGCCGCCGCGAGCACGCGAATCCGTGTGTGCGTGGTCCTGTTACGGTGGAAGCGGACCGCAACCGAAGAGAGGATCGCATGCCCTTGGTCATCATCGCCGCTCTGTTCCTCTCCGTCATCAGCGTCGGCCGCAACGGACAGAGCGTGCCCGAGACCGCGAGCGCATTGTCATCCGTCCAGGTCATCGCCGCAATCCTCGCTGGTGCGGGACTGTGGGTGAGCCTGCGGCGGAAGGTTCGAGCAGTCCCGGCCGACCGGTTCGCGCTCCTCGGGGCTCTCGTCTGTCTCGTCGTCATGATGACCCTCAGCAGCGGCATCGTCTCGCCGATCGCGATCTACGCCACTGCGCTGCCCCTTTCGTTCTACGTCGCGTGGCTGGTCACCCGTGCGCAGGGCGCGAACGCTGACGGCACGGAGTGAGCCGCAGCCGGGTGCGTTGGCCGGGTGCGCAGCCTGCCACCGGCACTGGCGGCCGGATCGTCAGCGGGTCGAGGTGCCCTCCGCGCCCGCCCAGGCGAGGACGTTGAAGCTGCGGCCCATCACCTGCGGGGTGGGATTCTCGATCGCGCGGGAGTAGTGGCCGACGAGCTGGGAGCACACGCTCTTCCACGAGCGGGACAGCACCTGCTGGCGTCCGGCGACGCCGAAGGCCCGGCGCTTGGCCTCGTCGCCGAGGAGATCGACGACGTGCTGGCGCATCGCGGCGAGGTCCTTCGGCGCATACAGCCACCCGGTGTGCGAGGAGTCGACGAGGTCGAGGGGACCGCCGCGGGCGGGAGCGATGACCGGCACTTCCGAGGCCATAGCCTCCTGGATCGTCTGGCAGAACGTCTCGAGCTCACCGGGAGCGACCATGAGATCGAAGCTCGCGACCGCCTGGGCGAGGGCGTCCCCGCCGAGGAAGCCCGCGAAGTGCGCCTTCGGCAGCAGACGCTCGAGCTTCGACCGCCACGGACCGTCGCCGACGATGACGAGCTTGGCATCGGGCACATCGGCGAGCACGCTGAGGTCCTCGACCTGCTTCTCCGCGGCGAGGCGACCGACGAAGCCGATGATCCGCTCCCCGTTCGGAGCCACCGAGCGCCGCCACTGCTCGGAGCGGTGGCTGGGGTCGAAGCGGCTCGAGTCGACTCCGCGGGCCCAGTGATCGACCTCGGCGACGCCGAGGCCCTGGAGCTGCGCGATCGTGTACGACGACGGTGCGAGCGTGAGGGAGGCGTGCTGGTGGATGTTGCGCACGTGGGTCCACAGCATCGCCTCGATGCCGTGCATCCCGTAGCGCGCGGCGTAGGCGGGCACCTCGGTCTGGTAGATCGCCACGGTCGGCAGGTCGAGGCTCTGCGCGGCGAGCACCCCGCGCCAGCCGAGGACGAAGGGACTGGCGAGATGGACGACGTCGGGGGCGAACTTCTCGAGCAGACGCCGGATGCGGGTGACGCCGCCGGGAGCGACGCGGATGCGCCGATACTTCGGCAGGGCGATCGAGGGGACGCGCACGATCCTCGCCCCCGACACCTCCTTGGGGCCGTCGCGGCGAGTGCCCGGAGCGATGACGAGGACCTCGTCGCCGCGATCGGACAGATGCTCGAGGACCCGCAGGAGTGAGTGGGTGACCCCGTTCATGTTGGGGAGGAAGGATTCTGCAATGATCGCTACTCTCACAGCACTCAGTCCACGCCGCCAGAGTGAAGACACGGCGACGGACAGGCGACGTGTCGGCGACCACTGTCGGAAATCGACCCGGCCAGGTGACCGGGGGTCGACGCGTTCGCGACGAGGGTGAACCCTGCGTAAACTTGAACCGCCGAGGCGGTGGCCGGCACCTCGGTCGACCGCACGTGAGAGGAGCCCGGGTGTTCTGGACCATCGTCACCGCCGGTGCGGTCTCGGTTCTCGTCGTCGCCGCGGTCATGCTCATCATCCTCCGGTTCAACCAGCTCTCGATGGCCCGCTCCCTCTGCGACGAGGCGAAACGTCAGCTCGTCGTCGAACTCCGCGCCCGTCATGCCCTTGTCCCCGCCTATCTCGGGACCCTCCAGCAGGTGACGACGCGCGATCTCGCCCCGCTCGAACTCGCGCTCGCCTCCGCCGAACGCGCCCCGTTCGGCCCCCGCGGCGCGGCCGCGGAGAACGCCCTGACGGCGGAGATCAACGATGCCGCCGCCCTCCCGGGACGCCGCGCCGAGGCGACCGGCGGACCCGACGCCTCAACGGGGATGCGCGACGAACTCGACATGACCGTCCAGCTGCTCCACGGTCAGCTCAGCGTCCTCTCCGAGCGCATCATCGCCGTCTCCCGGCTCTACAACGCCAACGTCGACCGCTACCACCACCAGCGCCGCCGCACGCTCTCGCGCCTCTTCGGTCGGGTCTTCACCCCGCGGGAGCACTTCACCGAGGCGCTCGCGGACTCCGCCGTGCCCCGCACAACGGACAGGACAGTGACCCGCGGACCGGGGACGACCACCTCGGCGCGCGATGCGGACAGCGCCGACCAGGGACCGGAACGGGGAGTGGTCGAGGCGTGACCCGCTTCCGCCTCGACCTCGGCTACCGGGGCACGGACTTCCACGGCTGGGCGAAGCAGCCGGGCCTGCGCACCGTGCAGGGCAGCCTTGAGGACGGGCTCGCCCGGGTCACCGGCACCGAGGTGGCCACCGTCGTCGCCGGCCGCACCGACGCCGGCGTCCACGCCCGGCGTCAGGTCGTCCACATCGACGTCGACGAGGCCGGCCTGGCCAAGCTCATCGGACGGTCGGGGCGCTCACCGGAGCAGGCCCTGCTCTCGCGCCTGCGCGGGGTGCTCACCGTCGACGGCTCCGACGACCTCGTCATCCACGCCGTGACCGAGGTGCCCGCCGACTTCGACGCCCGCTTCTCCGCACTGTGGCGCTCCTACCAGTACCGTCTCGCCGACCACCGGTCGTTCCTCGACCCGCTGCTCACCGCGATGACGCCCCGGCACAAGGGGGAGCTCGATGCCGAGGCGATGGCCGAGGCCGCGCACGAGGCGCGCGGACTCCACGACTTCCTCCCGTTCTGCAAGCCCCGGGACGGGGCGACGACGATCCGCACCCTCCACGACCTCGATGTCGCCCGCGACCAAGACGCCGTCATCACGATCGACCTCCGCGCCGACGCGTTCTGCCATCACATGGTCCGCGCGCTCGTCGGCGGCCTCATCCGCGTCGGGTCGGGGGCGTGGCCGGTGACCCGGCCCGCGGAACTCCTCGCCGAGGCGGACGCCGGGATCACCGCGACCGGACCGATGCACGTCACCCCGGCCCACGGTCTCGTCCTCACCGGGGTCGGCTACCCGGATCCGGCCGACTACGCGGCCCGGGCCGCGCAGACGATGGCCCGCCGCGACCTCGGCTGAGCAGGAGCCGGGTCGGTCGAGCAACGACCGGGTCGGCTGAGCAGCGGCCGGGTCGGTCGAGCGACTCTGACCGCCCCCTGGGAAAACAATCCGTCTTGATGACCCGTCATTGACCCTTTACTACAGGGATGGTGGAGTTCTCAGTACCCCACCGACCCCGATGGGGCGTTCCATCCCCACCCTCGCGGCTGACCGAGCCGCGTGGAGAAAGCAGGTGCGTGTCATGTCAGAAACCAACATCATTCTCCTCACCTGGGACAACTCAGGATCCGCCTATGAAGCCTTCAGCAAGTTCCGCGACCTCGACTCCGAGGCGCTCTCGATCGTCGCCTCGGCGGTCGTCGAACGCAATGACAAGGGCCAGCTGCGGGTCACCGACGGTCAGGACAACGACCTCGGCCTCTCGACCCTCGGCGGGGGCGGCATCGGCGCGCTCATCGGCGTCCTCGGCGGACCGCTCGGGATGCTCCTCGGCTTCGCCGCCGGTGCGCTCATCGGCTCGACGGTCGACGCGGAGCGCTCCTTCGACGCCGAGGACGCGCTCTCCGTGTTCAGTGCGGCTCTGCCGGCGGGGAAGACCGGTGTGATCGCCGAGGTCGTCGAATCCGATCCCACCGTCCTCGACGACTTCGCGAAGTCGACCGGTGCGACGCTGCTGCGCCGTCCCGAGGACGAAGTGCTCGACGAGGTCGCCGCGGCCGAGGACGCCGCCTACGCCGCCGCCGAAGCCGCGCGTCAGAAGGTCAAGGAGGAGAAGAAGGCCGAACGCAAGGAGAAGCGCCAGGAGCGCATCGACAAGATCAAGGCGAAGCTCTGAGCCCGACTTATGCTGAGCCTGGCTCGCGCAGAGCCGGACTCGCACTGAGTCTGGCTCGCGCTGGGCCCGACTC